>JAYULP010000052.1:0-2556 GCA_043763445.1 Polaromonas sp. | reverse complement strand
AGCCGTTGTAGCTGCTTCATATTTAGCTATCAATAGGTGAGCAATTGATGGCGCACTGACCGCTCGCCGGCGTAGCGCTGCTTCAGCGCCGAGCAACGCCGCCTCAACGCCGCCTCAACGCCGCCTCAGCGTGCTTTTGCCAAACAGGCTTTCGATCAGGTCCACCGCCAGTAAGGCGGTGGCATTGCGCACGTCCAGCGCGGGGTTTAGCTCCATCACGTCCAGCGAGGCCATGCGGCCGGTGTCGGCGATCATTTCCATGCAGAGCTGGGCTTCGCGGTAGGTGGGGCCGCCCTGCACGGCGGTGCCAACGCCGGGGGCAATGGCGGCGTCTAAAAAGTCGACGTCGAAGCTAAGGTGCAGGTGGGTGTTGTCGTCCATGCCGGCCAGCGCCGCTTCCATGGTGCGCTTCATGCCCTGCTCGTCGATGGAGCGCATGTCAAACACCTGCAGCCCGCACGCCTGCACAAACTGCTTTTCACCGTCGTCCACACTGCGAATGCCGATTTGCCGGATGCTCGACGCTGATATGGCCGGCGACACGCCGCCAATGTGGGTCAGCGCGCTGGCTCCAAAGCCGCACAGCACGGCTACCGGCATGCCGTGGGTGTTGCCTGTGGGCGTCAGCGCGCTGGTGTTGAAGTCGGTGTGTGCGTCCAGCCACAGCACGCGCAGCGTTTTGCCGACGCGGCGGCAGTGACGCGCCACGGCGCTGATCGAGCCGATGGCCAGGCAATGGTCACCGCCCAGCAGTACCGGAAACTCACCCGCCGACAGCGCGTTGTGCACTGCTTCATGCACCGCCTCGTTCCAGGCCACCACCTCGCCCAAATGCCGGTAGCCATTGACCGGGGCTTGCCACGGGTTGGACGGCCCGCTGAGGTTGCCGCTGTCGCTGACCTGCAGGCCACGCCGTTTGAGGGTTTGCAGCAGCCCGGCAACCCGAAGCGCTTCTGGCCCCATGGACGCGCCGCGCACGCCGGCACCCACGTCGGTGGGCGCGCCGATCAGACGCAGCGCCAGGGTGGTGGCAGGCGGTGCCGGTGGGGGCAGGGCAGTAGCGGTCATGGGTGGACTCAATCAAAGGTTCAGTGGGTGGCCAGAGCGGGTACTTTGGCAGCTGGCGCGCAGGATACAACGCCCGCCGTGTTGACCGCGCCGGCGGCGGCAGGGTGCACCAGGTGGTAGAGGTCTTTCGGGTCGGCCAGCTGCGGGATCAGCGCAATGCCCCGGCCCAGCCCCAGTGCCACAGCGGCGTCACGGACGTAATTCAGAGCTGAAAAATCTTCCAGCGCAAAGCCGACCGAGTCAAACATCGTGACTTGGGCAGCGCTGTCGCGGCCCGCCGCGGCACCGGCCAGCACCTGCCAAAGAGCGGTAACTGCAAAATCGGCCGGCATTTGCTGCAGCTCGCCTTCAACGCGGGTTTGCGGCTCATACTCAACGAACACCTTGGCGGCGCGCAGGACGTCAGGGTGAATCTCGGTTTTACCGGGGCAGTCGCCCCCCACGGCGTTCAGGTGCATGCCAGCCGTCAGCATATTGGGCAAGATGATGGTTGCGTTGGTTTTGTCGGCCGTGACGGTGGTCACGATGTCAGCGCCTTGCAGCGCCTGAGCAATGCTGGCGCAGGCCACCACGTGCAGCATGGCGGTGTCCGCATTGGCTCGAAGGTTACGCATCAGCTTGGCGGTAGCGGCCGTATCGACGTCATACAAACGAAGCTGGTCAATGCCCAGCAGGTGGTGAAAAGCCAGCGCTTGGAATTCGCTTTGCGCGCCGTTACCAATCAACGCCATCACCCGGCTGTCGGGCCGGGCAAGCGCTTGGGCTGCCAAGGCCGAGGTGGCGGCGGTGCGCAGCGCGGTGGTCAGTGTCAGCTCACTGATCAGCAGCGGCAACCCCGTGGCCACGTCGGCCAACACGCCAAATGCCATCACAGTAGACAGACCTACGGCTGTGTTTTTGGGGTGGCCGTTGACATATTTGAAGGTGTAGGTGCGCGCGTCGGCAATCGGCATCAGCTCAATGACGCCGTTAGCCGAATGGCTGGCCAGCCGCGCCGACTTGTCAAACTGCTCCCAACGCAAAAAGTCGCGGCGAATGCGCTCAGTCAGGCCGCGCAGCGTTGCCGCTAGGCCGTCGCGGGCGACGATGCTGGCAATGTCCTGGGCGCTCAAAAACAGCGTGTCGTGGTGGCCAAGTGCAAGGTGGGTCATGGTGGTGCTTCCTTTTTTTAGAGTTGGGTGGGCGCCGGTTGTTGGACGCTTTTGCCCCACAGCGTGCTCAGTGTGCCGCGTCAGTAAACCAATAACCATCGTCAAAAATGTACATATAACGGCAAGTTATTGCCGATATGACAACTAAAAATGACGAAAATAAGGGGATGGACGAAACAGATCACAAACTGGTGTCGCTATTGCGGCAGAACGCCCGCCTGAGCGTAGCGGTGTTGGTGGGCAAACTCGGTGTCTCGCGCGGCACCGTGACCAACCGCATCCGTCGGCTAGAGGACAACAACGTCATCGTTGGCTACACCGTGCGGTTGCGCCCTGA
>JAYULP010000051.1:0-2558 GCA_043763445.1 Polaromonas sp. | reverse complement strand
GCGTCAAGAACAAAGCGTCTGACTTGCACTTGTCGGCCGGCCTGCCGCCGATGATTCGCGTTAACGGCGACGTGCGCCGCATCAACGTCGACCCGCTGGAGCACAAAGAAGTCCACGCCATGGTCTACGACATCATGAACGACACCCAGCGTAAAAACTACGAAGAATTTTTGGAGGTGGACTTCTCATTTGAAATTGACGGCCTGGCCCGTTTTCGGGTCAATGCGTTTAACCACAACCGGGGCGCTGGCGCGGTGCTGCGAACGATTCCGTCGAAGATTTTGACGCTGGAGCAGCTCAACGCACCCAAAATTTTTGGCGATCTGGCCCTCAAACCTCGCGGTATGGTGCTGGTCACTGGCCCGACCGGCTCGGGCAAGTCCACCACACTGGCGGCGATGGTCAACTACCTCAACGAAACCGAATACGGCCACATCCTGACGGTGGAAGACCCGATTGAGTTCGTGCATGAGTCCAAAAAATGCCTGATCAGCCAACGCGAGGTGGGCCCGCACACATTGAGCTTTGCAGCCGCGCTCAAGTCCGCGCTGCGTGAAGACCCAGACGCCATTTTGGTGGGCGAAATGCGCGACCTAGAAACCATTCGCCTAGCGATGACAGCTGCGGAAACTGGCCATCTGGTGTTTGGCACACTGCACACCTCCAGCGCCGCCAAAACAATTGACCGGATCATTGACGTGTTCCCAGCGGAGGAAAAAGAAATGATCCGCTCAATGCTGTCCGAGTCGCTGCAAGCGGTGGTCTCGCAAACACTGTGCAAAACCAAAGACGGCACCGGCCGCGTAGCCGCACACGAAATCATGCTGGGCACCAGCGCGATTCGCAACCTGATTCGTGAAGCGAAGGTCGCGCAGATGTACTCGTCCATTCAGACTGGTAACAGCGCGGGCATGCAAACGCTGGACCAAAACCTGACCGACTTGGTTAAACGAAACATCATTTCGGCTGGCGAGGCGCGTAGCAAAGCGAAGATTCCTGATAACTTTCCAGGCACTTAGAGCACTCCGAGCACTGCATTGATCTGGTCCCATAAAGCGTGAAAGCGTGAAAAATAGTGCAGGTTTTTACCTTTTACTTGCCCAAGAGCTCATGGCCACCGGGCGGGTGTTGACAAGCTCAGCGCAACCGCAGAGCGACCGCAAATCAAGTGGGGCCTTGACACGTCGTTGGGGCCAGTCATCCGGGTAGCTTGAGGCGGCTGGCAACGCATCACCGGCTGCCACCGAGCTGACAAGCAGCACACTGCGCTGGTTTTTTTTAACGCTATTTGCTGCTAATTCACTGCTAACGAGTCGCTAATATGAACGGAGCCGCATATGAAAGGTATTCTCAATCTTCTGAAACGGGCGGTACAAGCCCGGTCTGGAGACGACCGGGCCGACTCGGTGATGTTCACAACGGCGTTTGCCGAAATGGCGGCGGAGGGCGCGACACTGACGCCATGGGAGGCCCGTGCCAACGAAAGCGGCGCCAAGCGCATGTCAGCCGCGCGTGGCCTGAAGCTGCTGCAAAGCTTGTGGGCCAAAGACAAATACATGTGCCGCCTCGACGACGCAGCCATTGGCCGGCTGGAGCGGTTTTTTGAGTTTGCCACTGTGCCGCAAGGCCGTGAAATCATTGGCCAAGACGAGTACGGCAACTTCATGGTGGTGTTGCTGACCGGTACCATTGCCGTGGACCGTGTTCAGCCGTGGGGCGAGGCTCTGCGCCTGACGGAGGCCCGACCGGGCGATATTTTGGGTGAAATGTCGCTGCTCGACAGTGGCCTGCGGTTTTCAAAGTGCACCACCTTGAACGAATGCCAGATTGCGGTGCTGGGCGCGTGCGAGCTGGACGAAATGATGACCGCCGACCCCCTGCTGGCCGCTAATTTGATCGCGCTGCTGGCCCGCAAGCTGTCGCTCCGGCTGCGTGTGGTGAGTGCGCGACTGACCGACACGCGCGGCTGAGCCGCAGCGTTGCCCGGTCTTCTCGCTGCAATAAACAACATTACAAAAGCAAAGCGGAGCACTTTTTATGGAACGCGACCAAGCGAGTAAATTCATCAACGATCTGCTCCGGCTCATGGTCAGCCGCAGTGGCAGCGACTTGTTCATTACCGGCGAATTCCCGCCCGCGATGAAGGTGGACGGAAAAGTCACCAAGGTCTCTGCGCAGCCGCTGAACGCTACCCACACACTGGCACTAGCCCGCGCCATCATGAACGACAAACAGGCCGCTGAGTTTGAGCGCACCAAAGAGTGCAACTTTGCGATTGCACCGCCCGGCTTGGGCCGCTTTCGGGTCAGCGCATTTATCCAGCAAGGTCAGGTCGGCATGGTGATGCGGGTGATTCCGACAACATTGCCTACGCTGGACGGGCTGGCCATGCCGCAGGTGCTCAAGGACGTGGTGATGGCCAAGCGCGGGCTGACCGTTTTGGTCGGCGCCACCGGCTCGGGGAAATCGACCACCCTGGCGGCGATGGTGAACTGGCGAAACGAGCAGTCGTTTGGCCACATCATCACGATAGAAGACCCAATTGAGTTTGTACACCC
>JAYULP010000050.1:0-6259 GCA_043763445.1 Polaromonas sp. | reverse complement strand
ACGTGACGTCGCGCTGCTGCAGGATCTCGGACTCGGCAATCAGCTCGCGCCCAGCCGGGGAGCGCAGCCGGAAGCGAAAGCGGATGCGCAGCTGGTTTTCACGCACTTGGCCCGACGAGTTCAGGCTCAAAATCACTTTTTCGCGCTGATCAGCCAGCACGTCAAGCACTACCTGCGCTTGTTGGTAGCGGGCCGGCTCGGTGATGACTTCCACCTTGCCGCCAGCGCGCAGCGACCGGCGCAGCTCCACGCCCAAGGGTGAGCTCTCTGGCAAGCTGCTAAAAAGCGACTTGAAGGCGTAGTTGGGCTCTGTGCGCAGGGCGAAGCCGCAGCCGCTGAGCGTTGCCAAGGCGGCGGTAGCGGCGAACAACATCAACCCATAGCGACGCTGCATGAAAAGCTTTCGTTGGAGTCAGTCAACCGCGACGCCGGGACTTCAGACGACGATATTGACCAGGCGGCCTGGCACCACGATGACTTTTTTCGCCGTCCGGCCCTCTGCCTGCTTGATAAACGCATCGCTGGCCAAGGCGGCCGCTTCAATTGCTGGCTGTTTTGCGGTAGCGCTGACGACCAGTGCGCCCCGGAGCTTGCCATTGATTTGCAGCATCAGCTCGACTTCGTCCTGCTGCAGCGCTGACGAGTCTACTTGTGGCCAAGGCGCGTCAAGCAGTTCGCCGTGCACTTGGCCGTAGCCCAGCGCATTCCACAGCGCATGCGTCAGGTGCGGCGTGGCCGGGTAAAGGCAGCGCAACAAGATACTGAATCCTTCGCGCAGCGCAGGCACTGCCTGCGCTGAGCCAGTCGGCCGCAGCTCGTCAAAGGCTTTGTCCAGCGCGTTCAACAGCTTCATGCTGCCTGACACCACCGTGTTGTACTGCATACGCTGGTAGTCGTAGTCAATTTGCTTGAGCACCGTGTGCACTTCCCGCCGAAATGCCTTGATTTCTTTGCTTAGTGTGCCCGTAGCCCGGTCACTGGCCGCTAGGTGAGCAATCGGCTTGACCGCCTGCAACTTGACGCCGAAATTCCATGTCCGGCGCAAAAACCGGTAACTGCCTTCGACCCCTGCGTCGTTCCACTCCAGCGTGGCTTCGGGCGGCGCGGTGAACATGGTGTAGAGCCTGGCGGTGTCAGCACCGTACTTTTCAATCAGCTCCTGCGGGTCCACGCCGTTGTTTTTTGACTTGCTCATGGTGCCTACGCCGTCGTAGTTGACCACTAGGCCGTCTGACATGCGCCGCGCGGTCAGCACTTTGCCCGAGGCGTCGGGCAGGTCTTGCACCTCGTGCGGCCAGAAATACTCGACGCCGCCTTTGGCGTTTTTAAGCGAATAAATATCGTTGAGCACCATGCCCTGCGTGAGCAGCTTGGTGAACGGCTCATCGACGGTGAGCAGGCCCATGTCCCGCATCACCTTGGTCCAAAAACGGGCATAAAGCAGGTGAAGAATCGCGTGCTCAATGCCGCCGATGTACTGGTCCATCGGTAGCCAGTAGGCGGCGCCTTCGGCCACCATTTTCTCGGTGTTTTTCGGGTCGCAATAGCGCATGAAGTACCACGCGCTGTCGACAAACGTGTCCATCGTGTCGGTTTCACGCCGGCCCGGCTGACCGCACACCGGACACACCACGCCGGCGTGAAAGCCTTCGTGCTTGTTCAGTGGGTTGCCCGAGCCGTCGGGCACACAGTCTTGCGGCAAGATAACCGGCAGGTCTTTTTCCGGCACTGGCACGGCGCCATGTTCAGGGCAATGGATGATGGGAATCGGTGTACCCCAGTAACGCTGGCGGCTAATGCCCCAGTCGCGCAAGCGCCAGGTGGTTTTTTTCTCGCCCAGCGCCATGGCCATCAGGTCGGCGGCGACGGCATCGACTGCGGCTTTGAATGCCAGGCCGTTGTATTTGCCGGAGTTGATTGCTACGCCGTGCTGTTTGTCGCCATACCAATCGGCCCATGCTGCCGTGCTGTAAGGCTGGCCTTTAACGTCGGTGACTTGCGCGATTGGCAAGCCATATTTGTGGGCAAACTCAAAGTCTCGCTCGTCATGGGCGGGCACGCCCATCACTGCGCCGTCACCGTAGCTCATCAGCACATAGTTGCCGACCCAAACCTCGACGGCCTGACCTGTCAGCGGGTGCGTGACAGCTAGGCCAGTGCGCTGGCCCTTTTTTTCTTGCATTGCCAGCTCAGCTTCGGTGGTGCCGCCGCACTTGCACTCGTCGATAAAGGCGGCGAGCTGCGGGTTCGACAGCGCGGCATGCACGGCCAGCGGGTGCTCAGGGGCTACGGCGCAAAACGTCACGCCCATGATGGTGTCAGCGCGGGTGGTGAAGACGTACATGCGGCCACCGCCAATGAAGTCGCCAGCTGAATTTTTGATCTCGTGCGGGAAGGCAAAGCGCACGCCTTCGCTTTTGCCGATCCAGTTTTCCTGCATTAACTTCACACGCTCGGGCCAGCCGGGCAAGCCGCCCGAAACGCTGCCCAGCAACTCCTCAGCGTAGTCGGTGATCTTCAGGTAGTAGCCCGGGATTTCACGCTTTTGCACCACCGCACCGGTGCGCCAGCCTTTGCCGTCGATGACCTGCTCGTTCGCCAGCACCGTCAGGTCCACCGGGTCCCAGTTCACCACCTGGGTTTTACGGTAAGCAATGCCTTTGTCCAACATTTTCAAAAACAACCACTGGTTCCACTGGTAGTAGTCGGGCGAGCAGGTAGCGAGCTCTCGGCTCCAGTCAATGGCCAGGCCCAGCGCCTGCATCTGCTTTTTCATATAGGCGATGTTGTCGCAGGTCCATTGAGCGGGCGGCACGCCGTTTTTCATCGCCGCGTTTTCAGCCGGCAGGCCAAACGCGTCCCAGCCCATGGGCATGAGCACGTTGTAGCCCTTCATGCGCAGCTGGCGCGTGAGCATATCGTTGATTGTGTAGTTACGCACATGGCCCATGTGCAGCTTGCCGCTGGGGTACGGCAGCATCGAGCAGGCGAAGTATTTTTGTTTGGACGCGTCCTCGACTACCCGGTAGGCGTCACGCGCTGTCCAGTGGGTCTGTGCGGCGCGCTCTACGTCAAGGTGCTTGTATTGGTCTTGCATCGCCTGATTTTAGGGGCTGGCCGGCGCTGGATCGGCCACAAAGCCGATACGGTTCAAGCCGGCTTTTTGCGCAGCTCCCATCACGGCTACCACCCGGCCGTAAGGCACGGCGGCAGCGGCCCGCAGCTGCACCTCGGTGTCAGGGCTGACCATGGCGACTTGTTGCAGGCGGCTTTGCAGCGCGGCCAGCGCTATTGGCTGGTCATTGAAAAATACGGTGCCAGCTTCGTCAATCGCCAGCGCCACAAACCGCGGCGTAGCGTGGGCTTTAGCCGCGTCGGTTTTTGGCAGTTCAAGCGCAATGGTGCTGGCCAGCAACGGCGCGGTCATGATGAAGATCACCAGCAGCACCAGCATCACATCGACCAACGGGGTGACATTGATCTGGCTCATCGGCCGGGCCGACTTGCTGCTTTCAAAGCGTCCAAAACTCATGGCAGCAGCAGCATCAGTCCAAAGCGGCTGGCGACGAGTGACTGACGGCCTCAGGCAAGTCAAGCAAATCGCGGGCAAAGCCTTCCAGCTCAGCTTCGGTGCGCGCCACCAGCCGGCCAAAAATGTTGTACGCCAACACTGCAGGAATTGCCACCGTCAAGCCGGCGGCGGTCATGATCAAGGCCTCGCCCACCGGGCCAGCGAGCTTGTCGATAGTGATTTGGCCGGCAGTGGCAATAGCACTTAGCGCCTCGTAGATACCCCACACAGTGCCCAGCAGCCCAACAAATGGCGCGGTTGAGCCGACCGTGGCCAGCAGCGTCTGGCCAAACTGCAGCCGGCCCACCACGCGGTGCAACGCGCCGCGCAGTGCGCGGGTGCGCTGCGCGGCCATGTTGCCTTGACTGGCCAAAGTATTGCCAGTCGGTCGCCGTTCCAGCGCATACAGCGCCGCGACCAGGGGAGTTACCCAAAGTGAGGGGTCAAACGCGGCCACCTTGAGCGGCGCACTAGCCAATGAAGTGGCCTGCCAAAACGCAGCGGTGCCGCGCGCGACATCACGGCTGGCGCGGCGAAGCAGCCAAGCCTTGCACAGCATCACGGCCCAGCTGGCCACTGACATGGCCAACAGCAGGGCAGCAACGGCCCGACTAACCAAGCTGCCGTCGGTAAACAAGTGGGCAGCGTTCATGGTGCGGCAGTTGTGTCGGCAGGTTTAGCGCTCTGGTGCGCGGGGTTAACGCAAACCCAGCACGTCAAACATGTCGAACAGCCCGCAGCGCTTCGTCGCCAAAAACCGGGCGGCGCGCAAACTGCCCTGGGCGTATGTTGCACGGCTAGACGACTTGTGGCTGATCTCGATGCGCTCGCCAATGCCGGCAAACAGCACAGTGTGGTCGCCCACAATGTCACCGCCGCGAATGGTGGCAAAGCCGATGCTCGACGGGCAGCGCTCACCGGTTACCCCTTCGCGGGCGTACACCGCGCAGTCCTTGAGGTCACGGCCGAGCGCGTCAGCCATCACCTCACCCATCTTCAGTGCAGTGCCTGACGGGGCATCGACTTTATGACGGTGGTGCGCTTCAATGATCTCGATGTCGTAGCCGGTGGGCATGGCCTGAGCGGCCATTTGCAACAGTTTGAGGGTGACGTTCACGCCCACGCTCATGTTGGGCGCCATGACTATGGCGATGTGTTGGGCGGCCTGAGCAATGTCGGCTTTTTGCGCCGCTGAAAACCCGGTTGTGCCAATCACCAGTTTGACACCCAGCGCACGGCACAAAGCCACATGCGCCATGGTGCCCTCCGGCCGGGTAAAGTCAATCAGCACGGTGGCGGTGGCCAGGCCCGCACGCATGTCTGAGGCAATCAGCACGCCGCTGTGGTGGCCTGAAAAAGCACCTGCATCCAGCCCGAGGGACGCGCTGCCGGGCACATCTAGCGCGCCGGCAAGCTGGCAGTCAGCCGCGCTGTGGATCGCCTCGACCAGCATCTGGCCCATTCGGCCGCTGGCACCAGCGACCGCTATGCGGTGCGGCAGTGCAGCATGCCCGGCCGCTGGGGTTGCAACGCTGGGAGCGGGCCGGCTCACTGGGCTCACGGCCGGGCGCTTTCAAGCGGCGGGTAAGCGAGCGTTGCCGGCGCCGGCGCGGCGACATCAACAGCGCCGCGGCTGACAATGGGCTCGTCGGCGGTGCTCATTTGCGCTTGGGTAGCCTCCAGCAGTGGCACCGTGCTAAAGCGACGTTTGCTGTCAAGCTTTTCGATAAAGTCAGCCTCGCTTGGCATGGCGTCGCCCTCAAAACGCACCAACTGGTCGCCGGTGAAGTAGACCGTGTATTTGTAAGCCTGGCTTTGCACCCCTTGCCGCCGCAGTGTGAACACGTAGTCCCAACGGTCAGCATGGAACAAACTCGCCATTAGCGGCGTGCCCAGCAGGCCTTTAACCTGGTCGCGGGTTTGACCCGCACGTAACTGCGCCACCTGTTCGCGCGAGACAAAGTTGCCTTGAATCACGTCGGCCTTGTAGGGCGTAATCCAGTTAACCGGGTTGAGCGAGCCTGAGTTCAAACTGCCCGCTTGGTCGCGGCCAGCGCTGCATCCAGCCATCAAAGCACAGACGATCAATAGCAGCGAGCTGGCGCACGTTGCAGTGGAAGCGAGGCGGTGGAGAGCGAGCATGGCGGAGGTGTAGCGATATGATGACTCAATTGTAGCGGTCAGGGTTTTCTGGCCCTTGTTGGCCTCTTCAAGCGGCTTATCACGCCAAAGGCAAGCGCACCATGAACCTTCACAACATCGACGAGCTCAAAAATACCGGCCTGAAGGCCACACTGCCGCGCTTGAAGATTCTTGAGATTTTTCAGGCCGGAAAACAGCGCCATATGACGGCGGAAGACGTGTTTCGGGTGCTGCTGGAGGACCGCTCAGACATCGGGCTGGCCACGGTATACCGCGTGTTGACCCAGTTTGAGCAGGCCGGGCTGTTAAACCGCAGCAATTTCGAGTCAGGCAAAGCCGTCTACGAAATCAACGAAGGCCAGCACCACGACCACCTGGTGTGCTTGGACTGCGGCAGAGTCGAGGAGTTTTATGACGCTGAAATTGAAAAGCGCCAGCATGATGTGGCCGAGGTCAAAGGCTTCAAAATCGCCGACCATTCACTGTCGATATACGCCCATTGCACCAAAGAGCCCTGCCCGCATCGCGCTGCCGGCAACTCGCGGC
>JAYULP010000049.1:0-6321 GCA_043763445.1 Polaromonas sp. | reverse complement strand
ACACCTTGATCGTCACCGCGGGCTGATTGTCCTCAGCGGTCGAGAACGTCTGTGCAAATTTGGTTGGGATGGTCGTGTTTTTCTTGATCATCTTGGTCATCACGCCGCCCATGGTCTCAATGCCCAAGGACAAAGGCGTCACATCCAGCAGCAGCACGTCAGTGCGGTCGCCCGACAACACTTGGCCTTGAATCGCAGCGCCAACCGCCACGGCTTCGTCTGGGTTGACGTCTTTGCGCGGCTCCTTGCCGAAGAACTCTTTGACTTTTTCCTGTACCTTAGGCATCCGGGTCATGCCGCCGACCAAAATCACATCGTGGATGTCGCCCACGCTGACGCCAGCATCTTTAATGGCCACGCGGCACGGTGCAATCGTGCGCTCAATCAGCTCTTCGACCAGTTGCTCGAGCTTGGTGCGGGTCATCTTGATGTTCAGGTGTCTCGGGCCGGACGCATCAGCCGTGATGTAGGGCAGGTTAATGTCAGTCTGGGCGCTGTTGGACAGCTCGATCTTGGCTTTCTCGGCGGCTTCTTTCAAGCGCTGCAACGCCAGTACGTCCTTAGACAAGTCAACACCTTGCTCTTTTTTGAACTCGGTCACGATGAAGTCGATGATGCGCTGGTCAAAGTCTTCGCCGCCGAGGAAGGTGTCACCGTTGGTGGACAGCACTTCAAACTGCTTTTCACCGTCAACATCAGCAATTTCAATAATGGACACGTCAAACGTGCCGCCGCCGAGGTCATAAACCGCAATTTTGCGGTCGCCTTTTTCCTGCTTGTCCATGCCGAACGCCAACGCTGCAGCGGTAGGCTCGTTGATGATGCGCTTGACTTCCAAGCCGGCAATACGGCCGGCGTCTTTGGTTGCCTGGCGCTGGGCATCGTTGAAGTACGCAGGCACGGTGATCACGGCTTCTGTTACCGGCTCGCCTAGGTAGTCTTCAGCAGTTTTTTTCATTTTGCGCAAAATATCGGCAGAGACTTGCTGCGCTGACATTTTTTTGCCGCGTACTTCCACCCAAGCGTCGCCGTTGTCGGCTGCCACGATGGCATAAGGCATCAGGTTGATGTCTTTTTGTACTTCTTTTTCCGCAAACTTGCGGCCAATCAGTCGCTTGACGGCGTACAGGGTGTTGCGTGGGTTGGTCACCGCCTGGCGCTTGGCTGACGCGCCTACCAACACTTCACCGTCTTCTTGGTAAGCGACGATGGACGGCGTAGTGCGTGCGCCTTCTGAGTTCTCGATGACGCGGGGCACGTTGCCCTCCATGACTGACACGCAGCTGTTGGTGGTGCCTAAGTCAATGCCAATAATTCTTCCCATGATGTACTCCGAATAGATAAAAAAGTGAGGTTTAGATGGATGTCACATGTGCGCCGCGCTGTAGTTTTCAAGCGCGGGCAAGCCGTAAAACTATTTGGGCGCGGCCACTGTGACCAGCGCCGGGCGCAGCACGCGCTCAGCAATCAGGTAGCCTTTTTGCAGCACGCTGACGACGGTGTTGGCCTCTTGCTCGCTTGGCACCACGCTGATACCTTGGTGCTGGTGCGGGTCAAACTTGGTGCCGCTGGCCGGGTTGATCTCAATGACCCGGTGGCGCTGCAATGCGCTTTTGAGCTGGTTCAGCGTGGCCGCAGCACCCTCGCGGATTTGCTCCGGGCTAGCGTCCTTGATGGCCAGACCGGCCTCCAAACTGTCGGTCACTGGCAACAGGCTTTCTGCAAAACTTTCCACCGCAAATTTGCGTGCTTTACTGATCTCTTCGTCCGCACGCCGGCGTGCGTTTTCGGCATCAGCCTTCGCGCGCAGGTAGTTGTCAGACAACTCAGTGTTTTTGGTTTTCAGGGCGGCAATATCAGCCAGCGCTTGGGCTAGCTGGGTTTGCGCCTCAAAAGGGTTTGCAGCCTGAGCGGCTTCAAACTCTTCTAGGCTGGTAGCACCCGTGAGGGTGAAGTCGTTAGGTGTAGGGTAGTTTTCAGACATGCGAGACCACAGGGTTAAGCTGATAAGCTCAGCAGCTTGGGCTGTAGAAGCCCTTTTCAAGGCAAGGACTTAAAGTTTGTTCGCGGAAAGCGCAAACGTGGCGGCGGCGTTGAGCAGTCAACGCGACAAGCCGTGTCAAAAAGCCAAGAGTGCCTTGGCGGTTGCGATGGGGGTTGCAGTTAAGCTGGTGTCGGGGCGTCACGCCATGCCGACGCAGCGCCGGCCGCCATACGGGCCCCAGCATAAGGGCCAGGCCGCGTTCGGCGCTCAGGCAGTGGCGGCGGGTACGGTAGCGGCTTTGGCCAGGCCGGCGACCCACTTGCCGGCAAAGGCTTGCAAATCACTCAGGCGTTTGAGCAGGTCGGCACCAGAGGGCGTAACACAGTAGCCGTCGCTGCCGTGGGTAAGTAAACCGGCAGCGCGCAGCGCTTTGACGCGGGTGTTCAGCGTGTTCGGGGTGATGTTGCCAACGCTGTCTTGCAGCAAACGAAATGTCTGGGGGTGACCGTCTTTTAACGCCCACATCACGCGCAACGCATAGCGGGCCTCCAGCAATTCCAGTAGTTGACTGACGGCTGCATTTTCTTTGGCGCTCATGGCGAGGTCTCTTGGTGATGTGTGGAAATAGGCTGTGGCTAGGGCTGTGGCCGCAGGCTAATTGCTCGCGGTTTGCTGTGCCCCTGCTGCTTGCTATGAATATAGCGCAAAAATGGCACTGCTACTAGTTTTGTAGCTGGCCGCGCTTAGTGTGTGGCTCACGCAGCGCGTCAAGACAAATATAGCCAGCCGGTCTTGTGCAATGGACTGGGCTGGCCGGCCAGGCGTTGGCTCGTGTATTTCTACAAGGTGTCGATAAAACTGCGCAGCTTGTCCGAGCGCGACGGGTGCTTGAGCTTGCGCAGCGCTTTGGCCTCAATTTGACGAATACGCTCTCGGGTCACATCAAACTGCTTGCCGACTTCTTCGAGCGTGTGGTCGGTCGACATCTCGATACCAAAACGCATGCGCAGCACCTTCGCCTCACGCGGCGTCAAGCTGTCCAGGATGTCTTTGACCACATCCCGCAGGCCGGCTTGCATTGCAGCTTCCAGCGGGGCCGTGTTGGCGCCGTCTTCGATGAAGTCACCCAGGTGAGAGTCCTCGTCGTCACCAATCGGCGTTTCCATTGAAATCGGCTCTTTGGCAATCTTCATGATCTTGCGGATTTTGTCTTCAGGAATTTCCATTTTCTCGGCCAACACGCTGGCGTCAGGCTCAAAGCCAAACTCCTGCAAATGCTGACGGCTCAAACGGTTCATTTTGTTGATCGTCTCGATCATGTGTACCGGAATACGAATAGTGCGGGCCTGGTCGGCAATGCTGCGGGTAATCGCTTGGCGAATCCACCAAGTAGCGTAGGTTGAAAACTTGTAGCCCCGACGGTACTCAAACTTGTCTACTGCTTTCATCAGCCCGATGTTGCCTTCCTGGATCAAGTCCAGAAATTGCAAGCCGCGGTTGGTGTATTTTTTCGCAATCGAGATCACCAAGCGCAAGTTGGCCTCAATCATTTCCTTTTTAGCATCACGCGAGTTGGTCTCGCCTTCATTCATGCGTTTGTTGATGTTTTTAAGTTGCCCCAGCGGTACCACCACCCTGGCTTGCAGCTCACCGAGCTTGGTTTGCAGTTCTTGAATCGGCGGAATGTTACGGGCCATCACCACCGACCACGGCTTGTTGGATGCCACCTGCTTTTCAACCCATTGCAAATTCAACAGGTTGGGCGGGAAGTCCTTGACAAAGGTTTCCTGCGGCATACCGCACTTTTCCACAATGATGCGGCGCAGCTCGCGCTCTTTTTTACGCACATCGAGCACCTGTCCGCGCAGCAGGTCGCACAGTTTTTCAATGGTCTTAGCGGTAAAACGTACCGTCATCAGCTCATCGCTCAGGGCTTTTTGCGACTTGCTGTAAGTGGGCGTTCCGTAGCCTTCTTTGACATAGGTTTTGTGCACTTTTTCAAACAGTAACGCCATGCTGTCAAAGCGGCTCAGGGCTTCTTTTTTGAGCTCTTCGAGCTTTTTAGTCAGCGCCTTGGAGCCGCCTTTGCCATCATCGTCGTCTTCTTCGTCGAACTCGTCGAAGTCTTCTTCTGCGACGTAGTCGTCGGCCTCGTTGGCTACCGTAAAGCCGTCAACTACCGTGGAAATCACTACCTTACCGTCGCGAATGTCTTCGCCCAAACGCATGATCTCAGCGATAGTGGCAGGGCTTTCCGAAATCGCTTCCATCATCTTCATCAAGCCGCCTTCGATGCGCTTGGCGATCTCAATTTCACCTTCCCGGGTAAGCAACTCAACCGTGCCCATTTCCCGCATATACATACGAACCGGGTCGGTGGTACGGCCGAATTCGCTGTCCACCGTGGACAGTGCGGCCTCGGCGGCTTCTTCGGCTTCTTCTTCAGTGGAGCCGGCCGGCGCATTGTTGGTAATCAGCAAAGACTCGGCGTCCGGGGTTTGCTCGTACACCGAGACCCCCAAGTCGTTTAAGGTACTGATGACCGCTTCGAGCGTGTCAGCGTCAATTAACTTGTCGGGCAGGTGGTCGGAGATTTCGCCGTGGGTCAGGTAGCCCCGGGTTTTACCGAGCTTGATCAGCGCTTTCAAGCGCTGGCGGCGTTTGAGCATGTCTTCTTCACTCAACACCGCCTCGTCCAGGCCAAACTCTTTCATTAAGGCGCGTTCTTTGGCCTTGCTGATCTTCATGCGCAGCGGTTTGACTTTTTCTGTGGTGTCAAGCGCCTCGGGCGCGGTGGGTTCTTCGGCAAACTCTGCCTCAATGTCGGACATGTCTTCGTCGCCGTCACCTCTGGGCACCGCTGACTTGGGTTTGCGCCCGCGCTTGACGCCGCTCTCAGCCGCTGTTGCGCTGACTTCAGGGGCGGTTTGTTCGGCGGCTTTGGACGGACGCCCGGCCTTTTTCTTGGCAGGAGCGGCAGCGGCCAAAAGGGCATTGGCGGCTTCGATGAGCTGGGCTTTGGTGGACTTAACGGACACGGCGGTGGCTTTCTTCAGGGGCTTTTCAGGCACGGGTGCAGGGGCAGGCTTTGCTGCGATGGCGAGCTTGGCAGGGCGACTGCTCTCGGACGCTGGAGTGGAGATGGCGATTTTTTTGAGTTTTTCAACCTTGGCGCTTGATGTTGCGGACGGCGCTGCCGCACTGCTGCGCTCAGGTATTGGCGTTAACGCTGCTCGCTTGGGCTTAGCGGTGACGGGTGACGCTTTGGCTGCTGGGCTGTTGGCTACCGGTGCGGATTTGATGGACTTTGCAGTAGGCATGAGGCCTCCGGTTGTCTGACATTGAAAGGGCGCTTTTTGAGCACTGGCACGCAAGAACGCACCGGGGCCTGCCAGCACAGGGCAAGGCAACAAAAATCAACTGACTGGAAATCGGGAAGCAAAAAAAGTTAAGACTTAACAAGTCATCAGTCGCATTGCTGGCGTGGTGTAGGCCAGCAAACTTGCAGGCCCGCATCCCAAACTAAGGACTCTTCAACAAGCTTGTGGGGCGAACATTTGGTGTGCAGTCCTTGCGGCGGGTAAGCCTAGTCGCTCGTCAAATGAGTGACCGCCTTTTGTGCAAAAGGGGCTGGTGCCGGAGGTGTTGCTGTCGCGCTTGCTACTGAAAAAAAGGATTTTACAGTTTTTACGGCACTGCCCCTGGTAAAGCTGACTTTTTATTTTCTGATCTTGCGTTCAGGACGCTGATTTTTTCGGTGGTTGTGCCATCAACTCTCGCAGCCTTTGCATCACGGCGGGGTCATCAGCGTTGGCGATGAGCGCTGTGATTTCAGCATTTTTTTGTAACTCCAGCAGCTGCGCCAGAATGCTGCGCGCTTCGCTCCAGTCGGGCGGCACGCTGTCCATCATCTGGCTAATTTGCATCACTGCGTGACGCTCGTGCGCCTGGCCGCGCAGGCCTTCGCGCAGCGCTGCCCAAGGTTGCGGGCCGTGCTCGTGTAGCTGGCTTTCCAGCCAGGCAAACAACGCGCCGTGTGGTGCGGGCAAGGCCAGCAACACTTGGTGTTCAGCCGCGCTCAGTCGATCCCAGCCACCAGCTTGCGTCAGCAGCAGACGCAGCACGCGGTCTTCACGGCTTGCTGGCAACACGCGCCCAGCGAGGCGACGCGGCAGGCGGCTAGCCGCTCGGCTGGCGCCGTGGTTTGCCGACGTCCACGCGGGGCGGGCGGGCGCAGCGGCAAAGGCACGGCCGTCGTCGTAGGCTGCTTCGTTGGGCTCATATGGCGCAGTGTTGGGCTGCTCGCCGGGGTAACTCGCGCTGCTACCGTAGTCGCC
>JAYULP010000048.1:0-6328 GCA_043763445.1 Polaromonas sp. | reverse complement strand
TAAACGCTAGTTCTACCTCGTGCTGAACCCGTTTGATGACGTCGCGGCGTCTGCCGCGCGCCCGGCTAAGCGCTTTGGATAGCACGCCATGGCGCCAGGGGTGAAGGTGCTGAAACGACAACTCCTGCAATTCACGAAATGTGGCGTTCAGCCCCAACCGATGGGCAATCGGCGCGTAAATGTCGAGGGTTTCGCGTGAAATTCGGGTCCACTTATTTCTTGGTGCGTCGCTTAAGGTCCGCATATTGTGGGTTCTGTCAGCGAGCTTAATCAAAATGACGCGCACGTCGCGCGCCATGGCCAGCAACATTTTCCTGAACGATTCAGCTTGATTTTCTTCGCGTGTGTTGAACTCAAGCTTTTCGAGCTTCGTCAACCCGTCTACCAGCTCCGCCACGGGTGCACCAAAGCGCTCAATCAGCTCGGATTTGGTCACACCACAATCCTCTATCGCATCGTGAAGCAGCGCCGCCATCAATGCCTGCGCATCAAGCTTCCACTCAGCGCATTGCTGAGCCACGGCTATAGGATGCGTAATATAGGGCTGGCCGCTGTTGCGCAGTTGCCCTAGGTGGGCTTCGTCGGCAAAGCGGTAAGCTAAGCGAACTGACTCGGTGTCAACCACGCTCATGTAGTCGAGCTTGGCGGTGAGCACAGCAAAGCTAGCTGCCGCCGCATTGGCTGCGGGGCTGGTCTTTTCAAACAATGACAGAGCCGGCATCACATTCACGCTTTAAATATACAAGCCACAACCGCAATATTGTCGGTGTAGCCACCACTGCAAACTGAAACGAAAAAGCACCGAGGTCCGGTGCTTTTCAATGCGTCGGGCTAGATCACCATTTGGATACTAATTTGGCACTTTCCGCAGCATTTCAAGCCCCACTTTACCGTCTGCAATTTCACGCAGGGCAGTCACGGCGGGCTTGTTTTTACTCTCGATTTTCGGGGCGTGACCTTGACTGAGCATGCGCGCGCGGTAAGTGGCGGCCAAAACCAGCTGGAAGCGGTTGGGGATTTTTTCGAGGCAGTCTTCAACGGTGATGCGGGCCATGAAATGCTCCAATAGGTCGGGTGTGCAAAAGGGGGGTGTTGGACTCAGTGAATTCCGAGGAGATTGAACACTTCACTGCGAGCTCGCCGCTGAACTGAAAATTTGAGCCGTTGTGCATGAACAATTGTTTTTAAGTCAAAAACTGCTTGTTCAAACGATTCATTGATTATAACGAAGTCGAATTCTTTGGCTTGTGCCATCTCAACCGCAGCATTTTCAAGGCGCAGACCAATAATGTCATCAGCATCTTCACCGCGCCGTTGCAGCCGCGAGCGTAACTCCTCCCAGCTGGGGGGCAAAATAAAAATCAACACCGCATTAGTGAACTGGCGTTTGATGTTCACCGCGCCTTGAAAATCTATTTCCAGGATCACGTCCGCTCCATGGGCCGTGCGTTCTTCGATCGCGTGGCGCGACGTGCCGTATCGGTTGCCATGCACACAAGCCCATTCAACAAATGCGTCTAGCCGCACCATGCTGTCGAATTCTTGTGATGACAAGAAAAAATATTCCCGACCATGTTTTTCCTGGCCACGAGGCGCACGCGTGGTGTGAGACACAGCCGGCTGGATGCGAGAGTCCAGCTCCATCAGCGCTTTTACAAGGCTTGACTTGCCGGCGCCGCTAGGTGCTGCCACAACAAATAAATTTCCGGGGTAATCCATGCTTATAAATAGGCTTGCTGTTGATGACTTGGCGTTAAAAAGTGGTGTGGCAGGCGGCGTATCGGCGGGGACGTCAAAGCGCTATTCGATGTTTTGTACCTGTTCGCGAAGTTGCTCGATCAACACCTTCATGCCTACTGAGACGCGTGTCAATTCGAGCGACGTGGACTTCGAGCCCAGTGTGTTGGCCTCGCGGTGCAGCTCCTGGATTAAAAAGTCCAGCCGCTTGCCAAGCTCGCCGCCAATGGCAAGTAGGCGGTCTATCTCGTCGAGATGCGAGGCCAGCCTAGTGATTTCTTCGGTCACATCAATGCGAATTGCAAACGCTGTGGCCTCCGCCATAGCGCGGTCTTGTACTGCCTCCGGTGCGGCGGCAGCGCCATTGACGGCCATCGCTTCGGTCCAGCGTTCTAAAAAACGAGCTTTTTGTAATTCAACCAGTCGCGGCACCATGGGACTTGCTTGGGCCGCCAGTTCACGCAGTTGCCCAGTGCGCTCTAGCAGCATGCGGGCTAGGCGTGTGCCCTCTCGTTCGCGTGCCGACAGCATGTCTTTGACCGCTTTTTTGGTCAGTTTGAGCAATTCGTCGGTGTGGTCGTGTGGTTTTTTGTCCTCATTGACCGCTAGCCGCAAGACGTCGGCTACGCTCAATGCACCGGCATGGGGCAGCCATGACTGAATACTGTCTTGCAGCGAGCCGAGTCGTTGCAAAGTGCTGGCAGACGGGGCGCGCAAACAGCTAGCGCCTGAAGTTTCAAGCCAGACGCGTACTTCCACTTTGCCTCGCTTGAGCTTGTGGGCCAGCAATTCGCGCAAACTTGTTTCGGCCTGGCGCAACTCATCGGGCAGTCTAAAGGCTAGGTCTAAAAATCGGCTGTTAACTGACCTGATCTCTACCCCAAGGCGGACAGCCGAGCCAGCAGTGACATCGGAGTTTGCAGTTGTTGCGGCGCTGCTAGATTGCGCTGTCGCATAACCCGTCATGCTGTAGACTGACATGTTGGAAATTGCCTTTGGTTGCGTCTTGAGGTGACGCTTTTTGTTGAAATCAACCGGAAAGAAAAAAGCTGCATGACCAGAGTCATGCTGGCAGACTAAAAAACATGTCCAAGGTCAAGCCCACATCTCTTCCGCCTGATACGGTTATCGGTGGTTACCGCGTTGTACGAAAGCTGTCGGCCGGTGGATTCGGTGTAGTTTACTTGGCTGTGGACAACGAAGGCCAGCAAATAGCGATCAAGGAGTACCTTCCTTCATCGCTGGCTACCCGCGGCGCTGGGGAGCTTTCGCCGCAAGTGCAGCCCGACAAACTGTCGTTATATCGGCTGGGGTTAAAGAGCTTTTTTGAGGAAGGCCGCGCCCTGGCTCAAATCTCTCATGGCTCAGTGGTCAGTGTGCTCAATTTCTTCCGGGAAAACGAGACCGTCTACATGGTGATGAATTACCTCGAAGGCGGCACGTTGCAGGACTTCATCATTACTGCCCGCGATTTGAAAAAGCAAAAAGTATTTCGTGAGTCGACCATCCGCTCACTGTTCGATGAGATTTTGCGTGGCTTGCGTATTGTTCACCAGCACAAAATGTTGCACTTGGACATTAAGCCCGCCAATATTTTCATTACCGATGACAACCGTGCGGTGTTAATTGATTTTGGTGCTGCCCGAGAGGTGCTCAGCAAAGAGGGCAGTTTTATCCGTCCAATGTACACGCCAGGGTTCGCCGCGCCAGAGATGTATCGCCGCGATTCTTCGATGGGGCCGTGGACCGATATTTATGCGATTGGGGCATGTATTTACGCCACCATGCAGGGCTACCCACCGAACGATGCGCCTCAGCGCAAGGACAAAGACCGGTTGGCGTTGGCGTTGTCCCGCCTACGGGGTGTTTACTCCGACAATCTCATCGAGGTGGTGGAGTGGTGTATGGCGCTGGACCCGCTGTCCCGGCCCCAGTCCGTATTTGCGCTGCAAAAAGAGCTCAGTCGTGAGGGCGAGCGCCGCTACACCAAATTGACTGTCGGCGAAAAAGTCCGGTTGCAGTTTGACAATATGGTGTCAGAAACCAAAAAAACCGCCCGCAAGGCAACTGGCTACGCGACAAAGTTCCGATGAAATTTTCAGTTTTTCAAGTCAGTCGAAAGGGTGGTCGGGAAAATAACGAAGATCGCATGGGTTACTGCTACACCCGGGAGTCTGGCCTTTTTGTAGTAGCCGACGGCATGGGTGGGCACCCGGCTGGCGAGGTGGCCGCACAACTGGCTTTGCAAACCATCTCAGCGCTGTATCAAAAAGAGGCTCGCCCCTTGATTGAAAACACCGGTGATTTCTTGTCCGTCGCTTTGCTGGCAGCACACCACCAAATTATTCGTTATGCAAGCGACAAAGGCATGCTGGACACGCCGCGCACCACGGTAGTAGCCGCTATTTTGCAAGGCACTGGCGCGAGCTGGGTGCATTGTGGTGACTCGCGCCTGTACCTGGTGCGTGATGGCGAGCTGCTGATGCGTACCCGAGACCACTCGTATCTTGAGCAGCAAAACGCTGGCGTCATCAACGTCAGCCACACCAACCGCAATATCTTATTTACCTGCCTTGGCTCGCCAGCTAAGCCGATGTGGGACATTGCCGGCCCAGTAACGCTGCAAGAAGGTGACAAGCTGCTGTTGTGTTCTGACGGTTTGTGGGGCAGCTTGAGCGATGCTGAGATCGTTGCTCACTTGGACAACAAAACCGTATCGGAAGCCGTACCTGAAATGGTGGAGCATGCGCTTCGGGTAGGCGGTGCGCAAAGCGACAATGTGACAGTGTTGGCAATGGAATGGGAGACATCGGATGTTTTCGAGTCCACGCGCGGCGTCTCGACTGACAGCATCATGGACGGCGTGTTCGCCTCCACGATCCAAGCGGCGGGTATTGAAAACATGGTCGATGACCTTGACGAAGCAACCATTGAACGCTCAATTGCCGAAATCAACGAGGCAATTCGCCGTTGCGCTGCGCGTAAAGCCTGAGCTTCACTGGTCTGCGTTGGCGTCATCGGCTGCCCCCGCACAACAGCTGCTGTGTTGGGCGTTTGCTACCAAACCGATACCGCCTGTTTTTTGAACCTCAACGAAAGTGTGATTTATGAGCCTATTTGAAAGAAGCGGAGCGCGTGCGGCCAATGCCTTGCGCCCGGTTCGCATCACGCGGCACTACACCGTACACGCCGAAGGCTCTGTGCTAATAGAGTTTGGCGCAACTAAAGTGCTTTGCACTGCATCGGTCGAGGAAAAGGTACCGCCGCACAAGCGTGGCAGTGGCGAAGGCTGGGTAACAGCTGAATACGGAATGCTTCCGCGCGCCACCCACACCCGCAGCGACCGCGAGGCTGCTCGCGGCAAGCAAAGCGGCCGTACCCAAGAAATCCAGCGGCTGATCGGCCGCTCATTGCGCTGTGTGTTTGATCTGAAAAAGCTTGGTGAACGCACAATCTACATCGACTGTGATGTGTTGCAGGCCGACGGTGGCACCCGTACTGCGAGCATCACCGGCGCATTTGTAGCGGCGCAAGACGCTGTCAGCACTTTGCTTGCCAGCGGCAAATTAACCGAAACTCCCATCATTGGCCATATCGCTGCCGTTTCCGTGGGCATCGTGCAAGGCACGCCTTTGCTGGACCTAGAGTACACCGAAGATGTGGGCTGTGACACCGACATGAATGTGGTGATGACCGGTGCGGGCCACTTTGTTGAAGTGCAGGGTACGGCCGAAGGCGTGCCATTTACCCGCACGGAAATGGACGCGCTGCTGGCGCTGGCTGAAAGCGGTATTGCCGAGCTGGTGCGCTTGCAAATGCAGTCGCTATCTAAATAATAGCAACATAGGCAATAAAAACGAGGGCTAACTGCCGATATGATTGTTTTTTGGGTAAATTTTGACTGAAATAGGCATGAAAATCGTTTTGGCATCGAACAACGTCGGCAAACTCGCCGAGTTGCAAGCCATGTTGCTGCCTTTGGGCGTAGCCTTGGTTCGACAAGCGGAGCTCAATATTCCCGAAGCCCCGGAGCCGCACCGCACTTTTGTTGAAAATGCGCTGGCCAAGGCACGGCATGCAGCGCGCTGCAGTGGACTGCCAGCATTGGCCGACGATGCGGGCCTGTGCGTGGACGCGTTTGGCGGCCTGCCAGGCGTTGACACGGCGTTTTACTGTACCCAATTTGGCTTCGCCAAAAGCGACGACAACAATGTGTTGGCTTTGCTGGCGCAAATGCAGGGCGTTACCCAACGGCGGGCGGCACTGGTCAGCACCCTGGTGGCTGTTCGTTCAGCAGACGACCCGGAGCCGTTGATCGCTAGCGGTCGTGTGGTCGGTGAAATCACCCAAACACCGATTGGCTTGAACGGCTTTGGTTTTGACCCCATTATGTTTTTGCCTGAGTTTGGTCAAACCTTTGCACAGTTGCCAGTCATCGTAAAAAATGCCAACAGTCACCGCGGCAAGGCGGCGCGGCTGATGATGGCGCTGATTCGGGAGCGCTGGTGAAAACTATTGCGGTCTTGCGTGAGGAGCCAGCGGCGGACCAGCCGGTTGACATTCAGCACTACATGCGTCCCGGCACACTCAC
>JAYULP010000047.1:0-6328 GCA_043763445.1 Polaromonas sp. | reverse complement strand
GGCCGCCAGCACGCCTGCAATACCTGCGTTTTTAATGAGTGAGCGACGATCCATTGGTCTGGTTTCCTGAAAATTTCCAGGAAAAAATGTTGTTACATCGTTTACCGCGTTGTCGGCGTGTGTTTTGTGCGGTCTAGTCCGGTTTTACCCGTAAGAGGCCGCACCAAGCTGGCAACGCTAATTCAGCACAAAAAGGCAAAGCGGGCGGCAATGGCAGCCTCAATGCCCTGGGCATTGAGGCCTTGCAACCCCAAAAGAAACGCCGGCTCGCCGTGTTCGACAAACTCGTCTTTCAAGCCAAGATGAAGAACCGGTTTAACAACGGCTGCCGCCTGCAGAGCTTCGCTGACCGCACTGCCAGCGCCGCCCATGATGGCGCCTTCTTCAAGTGTCACCAAGGCCTCATGGTCAGCGGCTACTGCCAGCAGCAGCGCCACATCCAAGGGCTTAGCCCAGCGCATGTTGACTACTGTGGCGTTGAGCTTTTGCGCGGCTTGCAACGCGGGAAACAACAGGGTGCCGAAGACAAAAATAGCAATGCCTTTGCCTTGACGCCGCAGCTCAGCTTTGCCAAATGGCAGACCTTGCAAGCCGGTGTCTGGCACCACGCCCGCGCCTGAGCCGCGCGGAAAGCGGACCGCAACCGGATGGCTTTGCTCGAATGCCGAGCTGAGCAGCTGCCGACACTCGGCCTCGTCGGCCGGGCAGGCGATGCTCATGTTCGGAATACAGCGCAAAAACGCAATGTCGTAGGCACCCGCATGAGTGGCTCCATCCGCGCCGACTAACCCGGCGCGGTCGAGTGCCAACACCACTGGCAGGTTTTGCAGTGCCACATCGTGAATCAATTGGTCGTAGCCACGTTGCAAAAAAGTTGAATAAATGGCAACGACCGGCTTGAGTCCTTCACAGGCCATGCCTGCAGCGAAAGTAATTGCGTGCTGCTCTGCGATACCCACGTCGTGATAGCGCTCAGGAAAGCGTTGGTGAAACTCCACCATGCCTGAGCCCTCACGCATGGCCGGCGTGATACCGACCAAGCGCGCATCATGCGCAGCCATGTCGCACAGCCACTGGCCGAACACTTGGGTAAAGGTTTGCTTGGCTGGCACAGCCGATTTTTGCAGCCCCATTGCAGGGTCGAACTTGCCCGGCCCGTGGTAGGCCACCGGGTCTGCCTCGGCAAGTTTGTAGCCTTGGCCTTTTTTGGTCACTACATGCAAAAACTGCGGGCCACTGCCGCCATCCATCAGCTGGCGAATATTCTCCAGCGTAGGAATCAGGGACTCTAGGTCATGCCCGTCGATGGGGCCGATGTAGTTAAAGCCAAAATTCTCGAACAGCGTAGCAGGCACCACCATGCCTTTGGCATGCGACTCCAGCCGCTTAGCCAACTCCAACAAAGGCGGGGCCACGCGAAGCACCTGCTTGCCCATCTGACGGGCTGATGCATAAAAACGCCCACTCATGAGCTGCGCCAAATAACGGTTTAGCGCACCCACCGGCGGGCTGATGCTCATGTCGTTGTCGTTGAGCACCACCAGCAGTTTGCAGTCGTCGTACACGCCTGCGTTGTTCAGGGCCTCAAACGCCATGCCTGCGCTCATGGCGCCGTCACCAATGATGGCCACGGCGCGGCGGTCTTCGCCTTTTTGCCGCGCTGCCAAGGCCATGCCGAGCGCTGCCGAAATAGAGGTGGATGAATGCGCCGTACCGAAGGTGTCGTAGGGGCTTTCATCACGGCGCGGAAAGCCCGACAACCCGCCAAACTGCCGCAGCGTGCTCATTTGCGCACGCCGGCCAGTCAAAATTTTGTGCGCATAGGTTTGATGCCCCACATCCCAGACCAGCCGGTCGTCTGGCGTGGTGAACACGTAGTGCAGCGCGACAGTGAGCTCAACCGTGCCAAGGTTCGAGCTCAGGTGGCCACCGGTCTTGGACACCGACTCCAGCAAATAGCTGCGCAACTCGTCTGCAAGTGCCCGCAGTTGGGTGCGGGGCAAGCGGCGCAAGTCCGCCGGACTGTTGATGGTGTGAAGCATGGAGTTCGTCGTCATGAAGTGGGCTCAAGCAGGGCTCAGTGGGTCCGGTCGACCAGCATAGTGGCTAGGGCGTGCAGCGCGGCAGTGTTCAAAAAGCCAGCGGCATGCACTGCGCCCAAGCTGGCCTGCGCCTGTTCAAGCAGCGTGGCTGCATAGTGCCTGCAGGCCGGCAGACCCATCAGCGAGACAAAAGTAGGCTTTGCCTGCGCCGCGTCCTTGCCGACAGTTTTGCCGAGTGTGGCCGCATCGGCCGTCACGTCCAGCACATCATCGACCACCTGAAAAGCCAGCCCCACCGCATCGCCATACTGCTGCAGTGCGCGCTCGACGCTTGCCGGTGGGTGGCCGCAGGCCGAACCCATAACCACGCTGGCCTTGAGTAAAGCGCCTGTCTTCAGGCGGTGCATCTCGTGTAGCTGGGCTGACGTCAGCGCCAGCCCGACACTGGCCAGGTCAATGGCCTGCCCACCCGCCATGCCCTGATGGCCGGCCGCCTGCGCTAGTAAGCGGCAAAGGCGCACTTGCACAGCGGCGCTGGTGTGGCTGTTAGTAAAAGCGGCGTCAGGGCCAGTCAAAATCTCAAACGCCAGCGCTTGTAGCGCATCGCCTGCCAACAGCGCTTGCGCTTGACCGAACTTCACATGCGCTGTGGGTTTACCCCGGCGAAGTACGTCATCGTCCATGCAGGGCATGTCATCGTGAACCAAAGAATAGGCATGAATTAGCTCAACTGCACAGGCGGCGCGCAGCGCCAGCGCCGCATCGCCATTGACGGCCTCGCACGCTGCGAGCACCAACAATGGCCGAAGACGCTTGCCGCCGTCGAGCACGGCGTACCGCATTGCGTTGCCCAAGCCGGCGGGTGCCGGAGCACAAACCGGGTCAGCCACCCAGCTCGATAGCGCGCCTTCCACGGCTCGCAGTTGGCGGCCAATCCATTCGTTCAGATCAAACAAGGGAAATAAGTCAGGGGCGTTCAATCCAAAACCTCATCGTTTTTTTTGCAAGCTGGCCACGGCACGTTAGCGGTCAAAAGCGGCACAAGGCCCTACTTTGTTGCACCACCAGAGGTCCACGGTTTTAGCACTGTGGCGTCCAGCACTTTGACCTGTGTCTCGATAGCTTGCAACTTTTCGCGGCAAAACTGCAGCAACTGCGCGCCACGCTGGTAGCTGGCCAGCAAGTTATCCAAAGGCATGGCGCCCGACTCGATGGTTCGCACCAGCGCCTCCAGCTCGCGCAGAGCGACCTCGTAGGTATCGGGAAGTTGCGGCAGCTCTGGCGCTGGCGCGGTGGTCGAAATAGGTGGTTTGGCCATGGTGTGTAGAGTTAACCCATTATTTTAGGCGGTTGCTTCCCGCTTTCTATGGGCAAGGAGTGCTCTGCATAGCGCTGGCAGGGTTGTGGTGATGCGGGTCGGGATGAACTACCCGCCGCTTTTTGCAGCCAACCGCCGCGCTAGTCGCTGCAAACCAACACAACAGACCGCCTAAGTCTGTGGTGCCACACCCGGCCGGGGGCACGCAAACCGTCCTAAACTCACGCCCTAAGGTGCTAGGCTATCCCATAGCACCCCAGCTACCATCGACATTTGATTTTTTTACCGCGCATGACCCGGCAGTTTGAGGTGAGGCCATTGGGCTGACATCAACACCGCCCGGCTTGCGTTACTTTGTTACAAGCATGTCAGATCTCAGCCTTCGCCTGCTGCAGGCCACCAGCCAGCTCCCGATTTCCAGCTACTTTGACACCAACCTGTACCAGCGGGAGCAGCAAAAGTTGTTCGCGCGTGGGCCGCGCTACTTGGGACACGCGCTGTCCGTGCCGCACCTGGGTGACTACTACGCCTTGCCCCATGAGGGCGAAGGGCGGGCGCTGGTGCGCAACAGCGCGGGGATCGAGCTGATCTCCAACGTGTGCCGGCACCGCCAGTCAACGATGCTGCAGGGCCGGGGCAATACGGGTGCCCACATCGTCTGCCCATTGCACCGCTGGACCTACAACACCTGCGGCGAGCTGTTGGGTGCGCCGCACTTTGAAATTGACCCGTGCCTGAACCTTAACCGCTACAAAACCACCACTTGGAATGGCCTGATATTTGAGGACAACGGCCGCGACATTGCAGCCGAGATGGGCCCACTGGCACGGGCCTCGTCAGTCGGTGCGGACCTGGACTTTGCCGGCTACCAGCTCGACAAGACGCACCTGCATCAGTGCCACTACAACTGGAAAACCTTCATTGAGGTGTATCTGGAGGACTACCACGTTGGCCCGTTTCACCCAGGGCTAGGCGGATTTGTGACCACCCACGACCTGCAGTGGGAGCTAACGCCGCACTACTCGGTGCAAACCGTGGGCGTGTCTGACAAACTTGGCAAGCCCGGCACCGATACCTACAAAAAATGGCACGACGTGGTGCTGCAGTATCGCCAAGGCGTAGCGCCCAAGTACGGTGCCATTTGGCTGACGTTTTATCCTAACGTGATGGTGGAGTGGTACCCGCATGTGCTGGTGGTCAGCACACTGCACCCGCAAGGGCCAGATAAAACCCTGAATGTGGTGGAGTTTTTCTACCCGGAAGAAATTTGCGCCTTCGAGCGGGAGTTCATCGAGGCGCAACAGGCGGCCTATATGGAAACTTGTGTGGAAGACGATGAAATCGCGCTGCGCATGGATGCGGGGCGCAAGGCGCTGATGCTGCGGGGCGACAACGAGTTTGGCCCCTACCAAAGCCCGATGGAAGACGGTATGCAGCACTTTCACGAGTGGTATCGCCGTGAGATGGGGGCCAGCAAAACAACACAGATGATTTAGCGCTGTGCGCCGTAGGGGCAAAAAGTCTCAATGGTGACTGCGCTGGCAACGGTAACGCGGCAATATAGCTATTTAAGTTATAGCTACGCAGGCAATAAATACGTGGGCTATTCGTTTATTTAGGCTAAAAATAGCGGTCTGCGGTCTTGCGTAAGCCGCCAAAACGGCTGCCACACGTCGGCTCACCGGTTCACACTTTTCAACAAAAGCCTCACGCATGCAAGCCCTCTGGATGATTGCTTCGGCCTTTTTATTTGCCTCCATGGGGGTGTGCGTCAAGTTTGCGTCGCTGCACTTCACCTCGGGCGAGCTGGTGTTCTACCGGGGCGTCATCGGCATCGTTTTCATGGCGCTGTATGCCCGGCTCAACGGCACTCGCTTGGCCACCCGCTACCCGGCTATGCACGCCAAGCGCAGCGTCGTGGGCGTGGTGTCGCTGTTGGCCTGGTTTTATGCGCTGGCGCATTTGCCGCTGGCCACCGCCATGACACTGAACTACATGAGCAGCGTCTGGATTGCCGCCTTTTTGGTCGGCGGCGCAATGCTGCGTGGCCAAAAAGGCGAGCCAAGCCAGGCCGGTCCAAAGCAGATGCCGCTGGTATTGGCGATTTTGGCCAGCTTTGTAGGCGTCATCCTGCTGCTGCGGCCCAGCATGGGACAAGACCAAGCACTTGCCGGCTTGATAGGGCTGCTGTCGGGCCTGGGAGCGGCTTTTGCGTACTTGCAGGTGATCGCGATATCTCGCCTAGGCGAGCCAGAAACCCGAACCGTGTTTTATTTTGCAGTGGGCACCGCCATTGCCGGCGCACTGACCATGGCCGTGACCGGCACATCCAGTTGGAGCTGGACCCAAGCGCTATGGCTGCCGCCGCTGGGCATTTTGGCGTCGCTTGGGCAGTTGTGCATGACCCGAGCCTACGCCATGTCGCACTCAGTAGGTGCCGGCACGTCGCCCCGAGAGCGCCACCGTGGCACGCTGATGGTGGCCAATTTGCAGTACTCGGGCATCGTTTTTGCTGCGCTCTACAGCATCGTGCTGTTTGGTGACACCATCGCACCGTTGGGCTGGGCGGGTATGACACTGATCGCCCTGAGTGCCGTGGCCGCCACAGTGCTGCGTGCCCGCGCTGCGCCCGGTGCGCCAGCTCAGGCGCATTGACAAGCTGTTTTCCCCTCTGCGACGGACCTCTATGGCCTACACCAGCCTGATCTCAGCGACCGAGCTCCAACGCCTCATGCAGCCACAAGAGCCGTTGGAGCGCGACTGCTTGGTTTTCGACTGCAGCTTTGACTTGGGCGCGCCGCTACTGGGCCGCCAGCAGTATTTGCAAACGCACATCCCAGGCGCAATTTACGCCCACCTGAACACCGATCTAAGCGCGCAACGGCCACCGGGTGCTGCTGGTGGCCGGCACCCACTGCCTGCAAAACAAACCGTTGCCGCCTGGCTCACCGGCGTCGGCATGCGTCAC
>JAYULP010000046.1:0-15580 GCA_043763445.1 Polaromonas sp. | reverse complement strand
GGCCCATGTCAATGACATGGTCGGCCGCGCGAATCATGTCCTCGTCGTGCTCGACCACCAGCACGCTGTTGCCAATGTCGCGCAGGTGCTGCAGCGTGCTGATGAGGCGGTCGTTGTCGCGCTGGTGCAGCCCAATGCTGGGCTCGTCCAGCACATACATCACGCCGGTCAGCCCAGAGCCAATTTGAGACGCTAGGCGGATGCGCTGCGACTCGCCCCCGGACAGGGTTTCCGCGCTGCGCTCTAGGCTCAAATAGTTCAAACCCACATCATTTAAAAACTTCAGCCGCAACGCGATTTCGCGCACCACCTTGTTGGCAATCTCGCCCTTGGCACCGGCCATTTTTAGCGCACTGAAATAGGCAAAACTGCCTCGCAGGGTGCAGCGGCTGACCTCAAAAATCGCTTGCCGGTTGGCCCGCGCTAGCGGGTCAAATGAAGCGTCTGCGCCCTCAGGCGGGCAGCTGACCAAATAAACATGGCGGGCCTCGCGGCGCAGCCGGGTGCCGCCGCAGTCGGGGCAGGGCTGCACGCTACGGTAGCGGGCGAGTTCTTCGCGCACGATGGGCGAGTCAGTCTCGGTGTAGCGGCGCTGAAAGTTAGTAATGACGCCTTCAAACGGGTGCTTTTTTGTCACCTTTTTGCCAGCTGTTGCGCCAGCGTCCATGCTGTAGCTGAACTTGATGTGCTCGTCGCCCGAGCCATAAAGCACCACCTGCTGCACCGCCGGCGGCAGGCTTTCAAAGGCGGTGTCGATGTCAAACGCATAGTGCTGGGCCAGACTCTCGAGCATGGCAAAGTAGTAGCCATTGCGCCGGTCCCAGCCTTTAACGGCACCGCTGGCCAAGCTCAAGGTCGGGAAGGCGACGATGCGGGCCGGGTCAAACACCTCGCTGTGGCCTAGACCGTCACACGTCGGGCACGCGCCTACCGGCGAGTTAAACGAGAACAGGCGCGGCTCCATCTCGCTCAGTGAGTAGCTGCACACCGGGCATGAAAACTTGGCGCTGAACAGGTGCTCTTTGCCGGTGTCCATTTCCAGCGCAATGGCCTTGCCATCGGCCAAGCGCAGCGCGGCTTCAAAACTCTCGGCCAAGCGCTGGCGGGTGTTGTCAAACTCGCTGCGCTGTGGGTTGGCCAGCTCGGCACAGGCGTTTTCTGGCGGCGGCGCTTGCACGCTTGCACGCTTGACTTTGAGGCGGTCAATCACCACGTCAATATCGTGTTTTTCGGTTTTTTTAAGTTTCGGCAGGTGGTCAAACTCATACGCTACGCCCCCAACTCGAAAGCGTACATAGCCTTGGGCCTGCATCTCGGCAAAGACGTGTTCAAACTCGCCTTTGCGCTCGCGTGCGAGCGGCGCCAAAATCATCAGTTTGGTGTCCTCGGGCAGCGCCAGTACCGTGTCCACCATCTCGCTGACGCTTTGCGCCTGCAGCGGCAAATCATGTTCGGGGCAAAACGGCGTACCAGCTCGGGCGTACAGCAAGCGCAGGTAGTCGTGAATTTCGGTGACGGTACCCACAGTGGAGCGCGGGTTGTGACTGGTGGCCTTTTGCTCGATGGAAATAGCCGGACTCAAGCCCTCAATCATGTCGACATCGGGCTTGTCCATCAGCTGCAAAAACTGGCGGGCGTAGGTGGACAAGCTCTCCACATAACGGCGTTGGCCTTCGGCATACAGCGTGTCAAACGCCAAGCTGGACTTGCCTGAGCCGCTCAAGCCGGTGATGACCACCAGCTGGTTGCGTGGAATGTCAAGGTCGATGTTTTTCAGGTTGTGGGTACGGGCACCGCGAATGCTGATTTTTTGCGCCGCAAGCGCTTGCGCGAGGTACTTACCCGTTAAATCGGGGGCTTTGGCAGCAGAAGGTGGGTTCACGGCAAAGTGCTTACAACTAAACCTTCCATCATAGCGGGGCAGCTATTGCGGCAATCTTGCAAACATGTGCCTAGCGCTGGCTTGGTTTGGCAGTGAACACAAGGCGCTGGCCTGGGCCGGCCGCTACCCGCCAGTAGCTTGCATCTTGCGAGTCCACGGTGGCGTTGCCGGAGACGACTTGAGGGGCGCTGGCGTATTTGGACTTGGGCAGTCGCCAGGCCATTTCATTGAGGCTCGACGGGTGAAAGGCGTCAAACCGCGTGGTGCCGCCGGCCTCAACGGACTCGCTCCAGCGCACGTCCAGTCGCGTGGTCATAAAGTCAGCGAGCCGGGTCATCGTGTACCAGTTCAAGTTGCCTGCGCGCTGTTGGGTTGCGGCGTACTGCAGCAAGTTGCGCAGCACGTCGCGCCATAAATAAGCGCCCGGCGGGTGGGCATAGACCATGCGGCTGGTGTTTTGCGCGATGCTGAAGTCAATCAGCTCGCGGTACCACTGGTTAATTTGCGCCTTGGGCACCTTGTGGCGTTGCCACTCCTCGAACGTAGCGTAAGCCCCGGCTGGAGTGACCGGAAATACCCACACTTTTGGGTTGAGCAGCTGGCCATCGCGGTAGTGCCGGGTCGCGCCCAAGCCGGTGTGTCCGGCAAAGTAAGCGGCTACCACGCCACGCGCTTCAAGCCAGTCCATGGCCCACGGGGGCGTGTTGCCCAGCGGCGCCGAATAGCCGCGTGACGCTCGGCCAATCGCGCTGTCCACAGCCTGGCGGTTCAACACATAGCACTGCTCAAAATTGTCGATTTGCGTAGCGCGGTTGACACAAGCGCCGCCAGAGGAGGCGAGCTGGTTGGTCTCCGTCACGTTCGAGCCGATGTAGTCATGAATCCAGCCGCCATGCGAGCCCACTGAATGGCCTAGCTTGTCGAGCGTGCTCAGGATGTTTTGAGCCGTGGGGTTGGCAGGCAAGTTCCAACCCAGCCGGTCGCCCACGTCGATGGTGTCTGGCCCGGCGGTCATTTCTATTGAAAACAGCGCCGCCGGGTCGTTAAACACATTCATGGCCATCAGCGCTTGGGTCGGCTCTTGCGCTTCCAGAAAGTCCAGGTGCCAGTCAAAGGTCAGGCCCGCTACGCCATTGGGCATGGCTGACAAATACGGCATGTTCAGTAAATTGCGGCTGAAGTAGTGCAAAAAGCCGTGCATCATCAGTGCGTCGGTACGCCCTTTGAGGTAAGTCAGCGGCAAGTTGACAAACAGCACCTGGCCCAGCCCCACCGGGTTGACCCCAGCGACCAGGCCAAACTGGGGCGAGTCAGCCAGCGCTATTTGCTTCGGGTTGCTGGGCCAGCCGAAGTTGCCCTGCGTGACATACGTGGGGTAGATTAAATTGCCGAGCAAATAGCCGCTGTAGGCGTGCAAGGGCTCGTAGAGCGTGGCAACGGTGCCGTCTGGCACGCTGGCGTAAGACGAGGCCTGCCGCCGCGATGCCAGCTCGGTCACGCCTGGCACAGCGGCCATCTTAAAGCTGCTGCCAAAGTCCACCACTGTGCGCTGTGCCCCTTGCGAGGGCGCAAGCGACGTGCCCAAACTGGGCGGCGTAACAGCGACAAACTGCTGCGGATCAAACCCCTTGGAGCCGCCAGGGTCTTGCGGGCTGACCGGCAGATAAAGCGCTGACTGGCTCGACACGCCGCCGCTGTTGGACACTGACGGCGGTGCCAGTGCCGCGTAGGGCATCGACTTGCCCGGCGGCACCAGCAACTCGCGCAGGGTGCTTCGTTGAGCGCGAACCGGGCCCAAGCCAGTGGTCTTGGCCCGCAGGGCGTCGTACAGCACATAGTCAACGCCAGCCAAAGCGCTCATACGGGACTTTGGCACCGGGTAGAAAGACACCCCGTTTTTTTGCGTCAAGGCACCAAAGTCATAGACCAGCATCGTGTGGCCACCGTTTTGGGTGTAGGCGGTGATCGCTGCAATTAGCCCGTCGCTGGCGTGCGTGTGCAAGCTGTCGGGCAGGATAAGCCCGGCGTACTCGCTTGCCGTGCGGCCCAGTTGTAAAAACCGCGCGTCGGTGATCGCCTGCAGGCGCACCCCCTCCTCAGAGGCCGCATCGAGCCAAGCATGAACCCGCGGGTCGTCCACGCTCTGGTTGTCCGGCAGCAGCAGCAGCAGCACCCCGGCGTCAGGCCGGCCAATAGCCAGCGGCACGGTAACTGACGGCGTTGGCGCTGCGGCAGCGCTCGCGCCACTCGGTGCTGGCCCGTCAGGTACTGCCCGCAACGGCGTCACCCGCGGCCCCTGGGCCGGTGGCTGCAAGCCGTTTGTCGTCCACCGCTCGTTGCTGCCAGCGCAAGCCCCAAGCAGCGCGCACAGCGCCGCTGCCGCGGCAAGGCGGCGCTGGGCTTTAACCGCAAGTGGGCCGAGCCAGGCGCGCCACCGGCGCGCTGCCAGCGCGCCCGCGTTGGAGTCGTTGGCAGGTGCTGCGCTACTCATCGGCCGGCCGCCAGCCAACAACGGTTGAAGGCGTAATTCAGATGGCGCATACGGGCGGGCTCCTTTGTGAAAAAAATGCTGGCGACGTAGCAATAACGTAGCGTCGCCGTCAGGCTAAAAGGACATTTATGAAAAGGCAATGCCACAAAGTCGTCAGCAGGTGTAGGAAAGCGGGGAGGGGTACTGCTGGGCCACTGAAGTCGGCTATTGCGGCACAATTGACGCTTCAGCCCGGCTAACGGGTGCCCCTTTTTTTGACCCTTTTCATCGCAAAAGCGAGACACCATGGCTTCTGTCAACAAAATCATTCTGGTCGGCAATTTGGGTCGTGACCCCGAAATGCGCAGCTTTCCCAACGGCGACCAAGTGGCCAACATCACGATTGCCACCACCGACAAGTGGAAAGACAAAGCCACAGGGGATATGAAAGAAGCCACCGAGTGGCACCGGGTGGTGTTCAACGGCCGGCTCGCTGAAATTGCCGGCCAGTACCTGCGCAAAGGCTCGCAGGTCTACATTGAAGGCAGTTTGCGCACCCGCAAATGGACCGACAAAGACGGCGCAGAAAAGTCCACCACTGAAGTGCGTGCTGACCAGATGCAAATGCTGGGCAACCGCCAGGGCATGGGCGCTGACGACGCTGGCGGCGGCTACGAGCCGCGCCGCGCCGCGCCAGCCGCGCCGCGCAGTGCGGCACCAGCCGCTGCCCGCCCGGCGGCTGCACCGTCGCGCGCTGCCAGCGGCTTTGACGATATGGATGACGATATTCCGTTTTGAGCCCCAGCGCCCGCTAACCCACCCAAACCCGCTTCAGGCGGGTTTTTTTTGTCAGCGTCCAAACGCTGGCACATACATATTAAAAACAATAGTACTCCAGGCAATTAAAACGCGGGCAAGCGACTTAAAACACATCAAAACGGCTTGTTTGGCTCGCCAAGCGTGCCCAGTCCGGCCGGCGGCCTTCACTACACTGGCCGCCATGCACGCTGCCCCCTGTTTGCCAGAGCCACTGACGTCGTACTACTGGCATGACGAGGTGCTGCGCAGCCGCAGCGTTGGTGCTGTGGTGCTGGCGGGCACACTGGCACTGGCGCTACCGCCAGCGTGGCTGCGGGCCGACTGGGCGCGCCAAGCGATGGACCTGCAGCTCGCGCCTGGCGATGTTCAGGCGCTGTCGCTGGGCCGCACTCGCAGCCGCTGGCCAGACTACCGGCAGGCCGTGCAGGCCGTGGCCGAGTGGGCGCGCGCGCTCGGCGTGCCCAGCGTGCTGGTGGGCAGCGAGCTGGCCTTAATGGCCTGTCGGGGCGCGCACTACCACCACGACGGGGGGCAGTACGGTGGCGCAGCGTTTTGTTGTCTGTTTCTCAGCGAAGACAAGGGTCTGGATGTGTACTTTGCCGACACCGGCCAGCGCATTGCCCTGGCGCGCGGCACCGTGATGGTTTTTGACACCGGCCAGCCGCACGGCGTCATTCACCGCTGCAGCCAGCACTTTGATGCAGCCGACTTCGCCCCCCAGCGCGATGACCTCCAGGTGTTTTTGAGCTGGGAACTGCCAATGGCCAACGCCAAGCTCGCTGGCGCGCTTGGCGTGACTTTTGACACCGACCCACGGGGCGCGCAGCAGCTTGAGTCCGCACAGGTGTGGCGCTGTGGCGCACCAGCGACGGTGTGCCCAGCGTCAGGCAGCTGGCACGCTGACCCACCGGTCGGCGCATAGCTGTGGTTTTGTCCGCGCTTTTGTCCGCGTCTTTTTGCGCGGCTGACAGCCGCGCGCTCAACCGCTCGGTCAACCACCCGGTCAGGGCTTTTAGGGGTGGCTATTGCACACGCTGAGTTGGGGCCGGTCATGGATGTTTGGCCGTTTGCCGACACGCGGGGCGAGCAGCGCACGGCTGCCCGGCTTAAAACGGTAGCGCTTGAGGTCATGCGGCGGGTGCTGGTCGGTAAATCGGTGCTGCTGCCCAAGCGTCACGGGCGAGCTGCACGGTGCAATGCTTGGAGCGGGCGATTTTTGCCAATGGCTAGCCCCGTTGCTGGCAGGCCGGTCACTTGCTGTGGCGCGCGGCTGATGTGCCCCGCGCCCCGCGCCCCGCGCCTCGCGCCTTAACCGGGCGCACAAACGCCTGCCTTTTGGTCATGCTGCATTTGCGCAACTAAGCCAGCGTGCTGGGCGCACATCGCCCGCCACCTCAAACGGTGGGGCCGCACGCCGGGCGGTGCATCAGGGCTGAAGGCGCGTGGCCGCGGCTGATCAAAACCACTGCAAAAAATGCTACAAAAAAAATAGCAGGGTAGGTAGCAAACACGGGGGCTTCTACCTGAAAAGGCCGAAAAATTGAATAAACGACCTGTTTATGTGACCTGTTTATGTGACCTGTTTTTGGCTTGGCCCACTGCCCACTGGGCGCGGTTATTCGTGGTGTACGTTGCTGCTGGCAATGACGCCGCCGCCTAGGCAAACATCGCCGTCGTACAGCACGGCGGACTGCCCAGGGGTCACCGCCCATTGGACATCGGTAAAACGGAGCTGGACCTGCTCTGCGTCAGCGTGCACTGTGCAGGCCGCGTCCGCCTGGCGGTAGCGGGTTTTGGCGGCCAGCGGGCCAGCAGTGGGGGCCTGCCCCGCCACCCAGCTGCAGTCTTGCGCGAGCAGTTGGGTGGACTGCAGCCACGGGTGATGGTGTCCTTGCACTGCCCAAAGCGTGTTGCTGGCCATGTCCTTGCGGGCTACAAACCAAGGCTCGTGCTCGCCAACGCCGCGCTGGCCTCGGGCTTGCGCGGCTTGGAGGTGGGCGCCACGCGCCTTTACGCCGCCAATGCCCAGGCCCTGACGCTGGCCCAGGGTATAAAAGCTCAGCCCAACATGCTCACCAATGAGCCGGCCAGTGTCGCTTCGGATCGGGCCGGGCACCTTGGCGATGTAGCGACTCAAAAACGCGCGAAACGGCCGCTCGCCGATAAAGCAAATGCCAGTGGAGTCTTTTTTCTTTGCGTTGGGCAGACCGATTTCATCGGCAATGCGGCGTACCTCAGTTTTGCGCAGCTCGCCCACCGGGAACTGTGTTTTGGCCAGCTGCGCCTGGCTTAGTCGGTGTAAAAAGTAGCTCTGGTCCTTGGCCGGGTCCAGGCCCTTGAGTAACTCGTGCAGCCCGGTGGCAGGGTTGTGGCGCACACGGCAATAGTGGCCGGTGGCAATGCTTGACGCGCCCAGATGCATGGCATGGTCTAAAAATGCCTTGAACTTGATTTCGGCGTTGCACAGGATGTCGGGGTTAGGCGTGCGGCCAGCTTGGTATTGACGCAAAAACTCGGCAAACACGCGGTCTTTGTAGTCGGCGGCAAAGTTGACATGCTCGATCTCTATGCCCAGCACATCGGCTACCGCAACGGCGTCAACAAAGTCGATGTTGGACGAACAAAACCCGGCGTCGCCCGCTTCACTGTCATCGTCCTCCCAGTTTTTCATGAAGATGCCCACCACCTCATGGCCCTGTTGTTTGAGCAGGTACGCGGTCACCGCCGAGTCCACACCGCCGCTCAGGCCCACCACCACACGCTGTTTGTTTGTCGAAAGATCACCCATACGCTAATTATCCCCGGGGGGTGCTTGGCCATCAAACGCCACACCGGTTGACCGCCAAAACAGCAGCTTTTTACGCCCAATCGGTCATTGGCCCGCACAATTGACTCTTGCCAAGCTATTTTTTTTGTAGCAAAACCGAGGAGTCGGTGGTGATCAGTGCTAGCGGAAAGCGGCAGCCGGCTAGGTAGTCTTCCATGCACTGCAACAGCAGCGGGCTGCGATGACGCTCGGTGCAGGCGCGAATCTCGTCGGCGGTGAGCCAGACGGTGCGCACAATGCCGTCGTCCAGCGCCATGCCGTCGACAAAAGCACCCAGCTCGCCGCAAAACGCAAAACGCAGGTAAGTGATGTCCAGCACACCCTCGGCCTCGGTGCGCTCAAACCGCGACAGGTACACGCCCACCAGCTGCGTCGGGGTGAAGTGAAAAGCCGTTTCCTCCAGCGTTTCACGGCGGCAGGCTTGCGCTGGGCTCTCACCCGGGTCCAAGTGGCCAGCCGGGTTGTTCAGCCGCAGACCGTCACGGGTGAGTTCTTCGACCAGCAAAAATTTTTGCACGCCGTCAAAGTCGCGTTCAATCACGGCGGCCACGGTGGCGCTGGGTTTCCATCGGTTCATCATGCCGGCGATTATGGTGGGCTTGCTCGCTCGCTGGCCTTGCAGTGCAGCCAACGGTGGCGTAAAGCCGGCTGAAAAGCGGGGCAAAAAACAGACGAAAAACGCGCGCCGGCCCGACTGCCAGGCCCTGCCGGCGTGAGCCGTTGGGCCGGCGCTTTGCGCACTGCGGTTTTGGTGCAGCTGCGGCTCGCTGCCAGCCTGGTGGGTAAACACAAGGCCGCCACCACCGGTGCGACTGGCTCGAGCGATGTGGTGGTCGGTTTGCCGCCTCAGTGGCTTATAAAAATCAGCAATGTAGTTGCAAATAAGGGGCTTATCAAAGGGCCGGCTGCGCCGTAGACTGACAGCCACACTGGCGCCGTCACCCGCCAAATAATCGCCGCCTTAAAGGAGTTTTATGTCACTTGCCCCTGTTGCTATTGGTCACTACATCAACGGCTGCGCCCAAAGCGGCGTGGCGGCGCGCCACCAGCGAGTTTTCAACCCTGCCACGGGCGCGGTGACTGGCCATGTGGCGCTGGCCAGTAGCGCTGACGTAGGTGTTGCCGTGGCGGCGGCACAAGCCGCATTTTTGGCCTGGGCAGACACACCGCCAATTCGCCGTGCCCGCGTCATGTTCAGGTTTTTGGAGCTGCTCAATGCCAACAAGGACAAGCTCGCGCGCTGCATCACCGCCGAGCATGGCAAGGTCTTTACCGACGCGCAGGGCGAGGTTTCTCGCGGCATCGACATTGTTGAGTTTGCCTGCGGTGTGCCGCAACTCCTCAAGGGTGATTTTACCGACCAGGTCAGCACCGGCATTGACAACTGGACGCTGCGCCAGCCGCTGGGTGTGGTCGCGGGCATCACGCCGTTTAACTTTCCGGTCATGGTGCCGATGTGGATGTTCCCGGTGGCCATTGCGGCCGGCAACACCTTTGTGCTCAAGCCCAGCCCGACCGACCCTAGCGCTAGCCTGTTGATGGCCGAGCTGTTCACGCAAGCCGGGTTGCCGAAGGGCGTGTTCAATGTGGTGCAGGGCGACAAAGAGGCGGTAGACGCCTTGTTGGTGCATCCTGACGTTAAGGCCATCTCGTTTGTCGGCTCCACACCGATTGCTCACTACATCTATGAAACCGGTGCCCACCACGGCAAGCGCGTGCAGGCCTTGGGCGGTGCAAAAAACCACATGGTGGTTATGCCTGACGCTGACCTCGACCAGGCAGTGGACGCGCTGATCGGCGCCGGTTATGGCTCGGCCGGCGAGCGCTGCATGGCTATCTCAATTGCCGTGCTGGTAGGCGACGTGGCCGAGCGCCTGCTGCCCAAACTGCAAGCGCGGGCCCAAGCGCTGGTGATCAAAAATGGGATGCACCTCGACGCAGAAATGGGCCCCATCGTGAGTCAGGCCGCACACGAGCGCATCACGGGCTACATCGACCTGGGGGTGCAAGAGGGCGCTGCGCTGCTGGTGGACGGCCGCACATTTACCGGCAAGGACGTGGGCGAAGGCTGTGAAGCCGGCTATTGGATGGGTGGCACGCTGTTTGACCATGTCAGCCCCGATATGCGTATATACAAAGAAGAAATTTTTGGCCCGGTGCTGGGCTGCGTTCGGGTGGACACGTTTGCCGGCGCGGTGGAGCTGGTCAATGCGCACGAGTTCGCTAACGGCGTGAGCTGCTTTACCCGCGACGGTAACGTGGCCCGTGAGTTCGGCCGTTGCATCCAAGTCGGCATGGTAGGCATCAATGTGCCGATTCCAGTGCCGATGGCCTGGCATGGTTTTGGTGGCTGGAAGAAAAGCCTGTTTGGCGACATGGGGGCCTATGGCGAAGAAGGCGTGCGTTTTTATACCAAGCAAAAGTCCATCATGCAGCGCTGGCCCGAAAGCATTGGCAAAGGCGCCGAGTTTGTGATGCCCACGGCCAAGTAGGCGCAAGCTCGTGTCCAGCGCGGGCCAACACGTCAGCAAACGTGTTGGCCCGCGCTTCGTGCGCCGACCGATTTTCCCGCCTTAAAATCCGCTGCTTGTCATGTAAGCTCCATGCCAGCGCCAAGAAAAAAGCACAGTCGTTCGTTTCTTTGGCGATGACCCTAAAAACGCACACCATCATTTGAGGACAAACCCATGCTAATCGGGGTACCCGCCGAAACTACTGACGGCGAAACACGCGTCGCCATCACGCCGGAAACGGCCAAAAAACTCGTTGCGCAAGGACACACCATTCGCATTGAGTCCGGCGCAGGCGTTGCCGCCAGCGTGACGGACGAGGCTTATGCCGCAGTGGGTGCTGAACTCACCGATGCCGCTGGCGCTTTTGCCGCTGACATTGTGCTCAAAGTGCGCTGCCCGCAAGCCAGCGAGGTGCCGCTGCTCAAGCCTGCCAGCGTCATGGTGGGCATGCTGAACCCGTTCGATGCCGAGGGCTTGCAGCGCCTGGCCAGCGCCCAAGTTACTGCTTTTGCCCTCGAAGCTGCACCCCGCAGCAGCCGTGCCCAAAGCATGGACGTGCTGTCGTCGCAGGCCAATATTGCCGGCTACAAGGCCGTGATGCTGGCGGCAGAAAAATACCAGCGCTTTTTCCCGATGTTGATGACCGCGGCCGGCACCGTCAAAGCGGCCCGCGTCGTAGTTTTGGGTGTGGGCGTGGCGGGCTTGCAAGCCATTGCCACAGCCAAGCGCCTAGGCGCTGTGATTGAAGCGAGCGACGTGCGCCCCAGCGTGAAAGAGCAGGTCGAGTCCCTGGGCGGAAAATTCATCGACGTAGCCTATGAAACCGACGAGGAGCGTGAAGCTGCAGTGGGCGTGGGTGGCTACGCCAAGCCGATGCCACCGAGCTGGCTGGCCCGCCAAAAAGCCGAGGTTGCCAAGCGTGTCGCGCAAGCTGACGTGGTGATCACCACCGCCTTGATCCCGGGCCGCACCGCGCCGGTGCTGGTCACCGAGGAGATGGTCAAGTCGATGAAGCCCGGCAGTGTGATCGTTGACCTGGCCGCGCCGCAAGGGGGCAATTGCCCGCTAACCGAGCCCGGTAAAACCGTGGTCAAACACGGCGTGACCCTGATTGGCCAGACCAATGTTCCGGCGCTGGTCGCGGCCGACGCCAGTGCCCTGTATGCGCGCAACCTGCTGGACTTTTTAAAGCTCATCATCACCAAAGAAGGCGCGCTCAATGTGGACTTGACCGACGATATTGTGGCGGCTTGCCTGATGACGCAGGGCGGTGACGTCAAACGTAAATAAGCCCGACTCTCGCTCACCCACACTCAATCAATCAGGGGCAGTCAACGAGCCGCCCCGCGCAAAGGAGAATTTTCATGGAAGCCGTCAATGCTGTCAGCCCCACCATCATCAACTTGATCATTTTTGTGCTGGCTATTTATGTCGGCTACCACGTCGTGTGGACCGTCACGCCCGCGTTGCACACGCCCCTGATGGCGGTGACTAACGCAATTTCTGCCATCGTTATCGTCGGCGCCATGCTGGCCGCGGCGCTGACCGAAACGCCGCTGGGCAAAACCATGGGCGTGCTGGCCGTGGCGTTGGCCGCCGTTAATGTGTTCGGTGGCTTTTTGGTCACCCGCCGGATGCTGGAAATGTTCCGTAAAAAAGAGAAAAAAGCGCTACCTGCGGCTGTTCAGGGAGCAGCAAAATGAGCATGAATATCGTCACGCTGCTGTACTTGGTGGCTTCAGTTTTTTTCATCCAGGCGCTCAAGGGCCTGTCACACCCCACAACATCGCTGCGGGGTAATTTGTTTGGCATGGTGGGCATGACGATTGCCATTTTGACCACCGGCGCGCTGATCGTCGGGACCTCGGGCGGCAAATCCTCTGGCATGGCTTACTTGGTCGGCGCGCTGATCGTCGGCGGTGCCGCTGGCACGCTAATGGCCAAACGCGTCGAGATGACCAAAATGCCCGAACTGGTGGCTTTCATGCACAGCATGATCGGGCTGGCGGCGGTGTTTATTGCTGTAGCGGCGGTAGCCGAGCCGTATGCCTTCAACATTGTGGCCAAAGGCTTGCCAATTCCTGCCGGCAACCGGCTGGAGCTGTTTTTGGGGGCGGCCATTGGCGCCGTCACCTTCAGCGGCTCGGTGATTGCGTTTGGCAAGCTCAGCGGCAAGTACAAGTTCCGCTTGTTCCAAGGTGCGCCAGTGACGTTTACCGCGCAGCACAAATTAAACCTGGTGCTGGGCCTGGCGCTGTTGGGCTTGGGCCTGACGTTTATGTTCACCGGCAGCTGGACCGCGTTTTTTGCCATGCTGGCGCTGAGTTTTGTGATGGGCGTGCTCATCATCATCCCGATTGGCGGCGCTGATATGCCCGTTGTGGTGTCCATGCTCAACAGCTACTCGGGCTGGGCCGCAGCGGGCATTGGCTTTTCGCTGAACAACGCGATGCTGATCATTGCGGGCTCGCTGGTCGGCTCGTCCGGTGCCATCTTGTCCTACATCATGTGCAAGGCCATGAACCGCTCGTTTTTCAACGTGATTTTGGGCGGCTTTGGTGGTGAAGCGGGCACTGCTGTGGCGGCTGGCGCGAAGGAGCAGCGCCCGGTCAAGTCTGGCTCGGCTGACGACGCCGCGTTCATTTTGGGCAACGCCGAAACCGTGATCATCGTGCCAGGCTACGGCCTGGCGGTTGCGCGCGCCCAACATGCAGTCAAAGAGCTGGCCGCCAAGTTGACTGAAAAAGGCATCACGGTGAAGTACGCGATTCACCCGGTGGCCGGCCGCATGCCCGGCCACATGAACGTGCTACTGGCCGAAGCCGAAGTGCCCTACGACCAGGTCTTCGAGATGGAAGACATCAACGCCGAGTTCGGCCAAGCCGATGTAGCTATCATTTTGGGCGCTAATGATGTGGTCAACCCAGCGGCCCACGTCAAGGGCAGTGCTATCTACGGCATGCCGATTTTGGAGGCCTACAAAGCTAAAACCGTTATTGTCAACAAACGCTCGATGGCCGCTGGCTATGCCGGGCTGGACAACGAGTTGTTCTATATGGACAAAACCATGATGGTCTTTGGCGACGCCAAAAAAATCATTGAAGACATGGGCAAAGCCATTGAGTAAATGCGGCGGCGGCGGCCACTACTTGCATCGCTGGCTGCCCCTGCCGCCTTCGCTCAGCATTCGGTATGGCCTGCCGGCAGCGCCAAAAATCCTTATTGCTCCGGCTAGACAACGCGGTGCCTGTGCGCTCGAGCTGAGCTTGTCCACGCCGGCCTAGCACCCACAAACCTGTTGACACGCTCAGGGCGAACGGCTGCGGGTGTCAGCCTGTTGACACGCTCCGGCTGCGCAACAACAAAGGTTCGCGCGTCGCTGGGCACTGGGCACTGCGCCAATTGCCTAGGGTAAAACGCCATTGTTTTGGTGCCGGTGGCCGCTGACACTTTGCGCTTTGCGGTCATTAGTTTTTGGAGATCAACAGCATGAATGCAGCGACAACAACTCAAGCCCCGGGCCGCCCTTGGCTCAACGCCTATCCAGCGGGTGTTCCTGCTGACCTTGACGGCGGCGCGTACCCCTCGCTGGTCGCGTTGATGGAAGAGAGTTTTACCCGCTACAAAGACCGTGTGGCCTACAGCTTCATGGGCCGCGATGTGAGCTTTGGTCAGACCGACGCGATGTCTGTCGCCCTGGGCACTTATCTGCAGGCGTTGGGGCTGCTCAAGGGTGATCGTGTTGCCATCATGATGCCCAACGTGCCGCAGTATCCGGTGGCGGTAGCGGCCATTTTGCGGGCGGGCTTTGTGGTGGTCAATGTCAACCCACTGTACACACCGCGTGAGCTAGAGCATCAGCTCAAAGACTCGGGTGCCAAGGCCATTGTCATTATTGAGAATTTCGCCCACACCCTAGAGCAATGCATTGCCAACACACCCGTCAAGCATGTGGTGCTGTGTGCCATGGGCGATCAGCTGGGGTTGCTCAAAGGCACGCTGGTTAACTGTGTTGTGCGCCACATCAAAAAAATGGTGCCGGCTTTTAACCTGCCGGCCGCCATGCGTTTTAACGACGCGCTTGCTCAAGGCAGGCAGGGCACGCTCAAGCGCCCAGACCTGCGGCCCACCGACATTGCCGTGCTGCAGTACACCGGCGGCACCACCGGCGTGTCCAAAGGCGCGGTGCTGCTGCACAGCAACGTGATTGCCAACGTGCTGCAGTCCGAGGCCTGGAACATACCGGCCATGGCCAGCTTGCCCCAAGGCGTGCAGCAGGTGTCTGTGTGCGCGCTACCGCTGTATCACATCTTTGCTTTCACCGTAAACATGATGCTGGGCATGCGTACCGGCGGTAAAAACCTGCTGATTCCTAACCCGCGTGACCTGCCCGCGGTGCTCAAGGAGCTGGCCCAGCATGAAGTGCACAGCTTTCCTGCTGTCAACACGCTGTTCAACGGCTTGGCTAACCATGCCGACTTCAATACGGTGGACTGGTCTCACCTGAAAATCTCGCTGGGTGGTGGCACTGCGGTGCAAGCGGCCGTAGCCAAACTGTGGCTAGAAAAAACCGGCTGCCCGATCTGCGAAGGCTACGGCTTGAGTGAGACCTCACCGTCTGCAAGTTGCAACCCCACCAACAGCCGCAGCTTTACCGGCACCATCGGCGTGCCGCTTCCAGGCACCTGGTTTAAGTTGTTGGATGACGATGGCCTTGAGGTGCCGCAAGGGCAACCAGGGGAAATTGCGATCAAAGGCCCGCAGGTCATGGCGGGCTACTGGCAGCGCCCCGATGAAACCGCCAAGGTAATGACACCTGACGGTTATTTCAAATCGGGTGACATTGGCACCATGGACGAGCGGGGGTTTTTCAAAATCGTTGACCGCAAAAAAGACATGATTTTGGTCAGCGGCTTTAACGTCTACCCGAACGAGATCGAGGACGTCGTTGGCCAGCTGGCTGGCGTCATGGAGTGTGCATGCGTGGGTGTGGCCGATGAAAAAACCAGCGAAGCCGTCAAGCTGGTGATTGTGAAGAAAAACCCAGACCTGACCGAGGCGGACGTTCG
>JAYULP010000045.1:0-15671 GCA_043763445.1 Polaromonas sp. | reverse complement strand
ACGGGTCAAGTCCGGCTTGTTGGTAGCCAATGCGTGGCATGCGCGCGCTGACGCTGCGTCCTCGCTGGTCGTGGGCCTGGGCATTGCCGGTAACTTGGCCGGCTATGCCTTGCTGGACCCGATTGCGGCGCTGATTGTGGGGCTGATGGTGACCCGTATGGGCTGGCGCTTTGCCTTCAATGCCTTGCATGACCTGGTGGACCGCGCGGTCGACGAGGAAGAGCTTCAGGCCATCAGCCAGACGCTGTTGCAGACCCCGGGCGTCAACGGGGTACATGATGTACGCACCCGCAAAATGGGTGACATGATTGTGGTGGACGCGTACCTTGAAGTTGACGCGCTGCTGACGGTGCAAGCCGGCCACAACATTGCTGTAGATGCCCGCCAGCGGGTGCTTCAGCGCCACCGGGTGCTCAACTTGATGAGCCATGTTGAGCCGTGGCATCGACCGGACCTGGGCCCCAGCACGCCGCCCGCGCCCGCGCCAGAGTTAGCTGCTAAAAAGCTGTAGTTCCGTTCAGTATTATCAGCGGCATGGCCAAAGACAAAACCCTCTACACCTGCTCTGAATGTGGTGGCACCAGCCCCAAGTGGTTGGGCAAATGTCCACATTGCAACGCCTGGAACACCTTGGTCGAAACGGCCGCTGACAACAGCGCATTGTCTAAAAACCGCTACAGCCAGCCGCAAGGGCTGGTCAAGGCCTCAGCCATCACCGCGCTGAGCGACATTGACGCCACAGATACCCAGCGCACGCCCACCGGGCATGACGAGTTAGACCGCGTGCTGGGCGGCGGCATCGTCGAAGGCGGGGTGGTACTCATTGGCGGCGACCCGGGCATTGGCAAGTCCACACTGCTGCTGCAAGCGCTGGACTCGCTGCAGCGCACCGGCTTGCCCACGCTGTATGTCACTGGGGAAGAAAGCGGCGCGCAAGTAGCGCTGCGGGCTCGGCGGCTGGGGCTAGACGGCTCCCGTGTGTCGGTGCTGGCCGAAATCCAGCTGGAAAAAATCCTCGCCACCCTCGAAGCCACCCAGCCGATGATTGCGGTGATCGACTCGATTCAAACCGTCTACTCCGACCAGCTGACCTCCGCGCCAGGCTCGGTCGCACAGGTGCGCGAGTGCGCCGCCCACCTGACGCGCGCAGCCAAGGCCAGTGGCGTGTGCATCGTGCTGGTGGGCCATGTGACCAAAGAAGGCACGTTGGCTGGCCCGCGCGTGCTCGAGCACATGGTCGACACCGTGCTGTACTTTGAGGGCGACACGCATTCGAGCTTTAGACTGGTGCGGGCCATCAAAAACCGGTTTGGCGCAGTCAATGAGATCGGTGTTTTTGCCATGACCGAAAAAGGCCTCAAAGGCGTGAGCAACCCAAGTGCTATTTTTTTGAGCCAACACGCCGAGCCGGTGCCGGGCAGCTGCGTGATGGTCACTCTTGAGGGCACCCGCCCGCTGCTCGTTGAGGTCCAAGCGCTGGTTGACAACGGCGGCCCGAGTCCCCGCCGTCTCAGCGTGGGGCTGGACAAAGACCGGCTGGCATTGCTGCTGGCGGTGCTGCACCGCCACGCCGGTGTAGCCTGCATGGACCAAGATGTGTTTGTCAACGCGGTGGGCGGCGTGCGTATCACTGAGCCGGCTGCTGACCTGGCGGTGATGCTGGCCATTACCTCCAGCCTGCGTGGGCGCCCGTTGCCCAAGGGCTTCGTTGCCTTTGGCGAGGTCGGGCTGGCCGGGGAAGTGCGGCCAGCGCCGCGCGGCCAAGAACGCCTTAAAGAAGCCGCCAAACTTGGCTTCAGCGTGGCGGTGGTGCCCAAGGCCAATGCGCCGAAAAAGCCGATTGAAGGCATGACCGTGCACTTGGTTGACCGTATTGAGCAGGCGATGGACGTGGCGCGAGCACTCTAGCGTGTGCTCGGCAGCGCTGGCCCGAGGGTCGCGGTACTTTTTTGTACACCGCGGGCGGCTCGCCATGCCACTTTTTGACGCAAAACTCACCACTTCAGAGCCTACCCGGTGCGCTTGGCTGCGCCCTGCAAGGCGCGTGTGCTGGCGGGCACCCCCCGGCCATTAGTCAGCTGGCGCTGCGCGCTTGGCTGTCAACATTCAACATTCAACGACCACGCGCCCAGACCGGTGCGCTGCACTGTTGACGGGGCCGTTGGCTTGCCGCCGTCGCTGCAGCGGCACGGCGTGCCCGCCGGTGGCGTGCTGGTTGTGCTCAACGTGCAGGACGCCCGCGCCGCGCCCCCTGGTCCGGGCCGTCGCGGTGGCGCGGCTCGGTGACAGCATCGCCGCGCTGGCCAAAAGCGCCTGGCTCTGCCCGGACCACAACCGCCCGGCTGCGGCGGCGGACCGAAACTCGTTTTTGCCCGCTGCCCGGCTGCCGCCTGACTCCCCGCCCGGCCATAGCCTGCAGTGCTGTGTTGGAGATTTTTGCGCTGGCCCCAGCCGGCAATAGTGTGCCTTGCGGCCACGCCCCTGACCGCGGGGCGGTGATGGATGCCGTGCGCGAACGCAGCCTCGCCATTGGCTGGTCTGGTCAGCAGGTGCGAGCACCATGGCACCGCGCCAGTGGCGGCCAGCGCAATGCTCGTCGCCTGCGTTGGTGATGCGAAAAATGCTACAAAAACAATAGCTGTATAAACAGTAAGCGCAACGGCCTGAGCCTAAAAACACTTAAAAAGCTACTTTTCTAATCTTTTTTAACCTTTTTGCTTGCCGAAAGCAGCTCGTTGGCACGGTCAAGGTACGGCTGTGAGGTACTCAAAAATAATCGGCCGGGTAAGCCTGGTATTGGCGTTTAGCGCGCTCGCCTGCCGCTACCACTGAGTCGGGCTGGTGGCACTCGCCAGCGCGGGCGTGTTGGCGCTGTTGCTGCACTTTTGCCGCCTGATGCAGGTGTTCAAGCGCGTCGCCAGCCGGCCTATTGGCCCAGCGGCCAGAGCAGTCAAGCGCGGCGCCCAGCTCAAACCCAGCAGCGCTGTGCTGCATCGGTTAGCTTTGAGCCGCTCGCCGGGTCAGCGGCAGTTGCCCGGGCAGGCCCAGCCCGAGGTGTTTGGCCGGGCGGATAACGGCTACCTGCATGTGACGCGCACTTTTGCGGCCAGCAAGCTGGCCCAACACCGGTTGCACAGGCCGCCGGCGCGGCGCGGCGGCGAGCCTGGCGGCCGCGCCTTAAAATCAGTCGCACTATTGAATTTTCACCACAGGATTTGCAGCATGTCATCCACTTCTGCGCCACCCGCCGCGCCATCCGCTTCGCTCACCACTGCGCCGTCTATGGAAGACCGCGACGGCAAAATCTGGATGGACGGCCAGATGGTCGATTGGCGTGACGCCAAAATCCATGTGCTAACCCACACCTTGCACTACGGCTGCGGCGCGTTTGAAGGCGTGCGGGCCTACCAGCTGGCCGATGGCAGTACTGGTATTTTTCGCTTGGAAGAGCACACCGAGCGCTTGTTCAACAGCGCAAAAATTCTGCGCATGAAAATCCCGTTTACGCCAGCCGAGGTGATGCAGGCGCAGCTCGATGTGGTGCGCGCCAACAACCTGCCCAGCTGCTACTTGCGGCCCTTGACATGGATTGGCTCCGAAAAGCTGGGCGTGTCGCCCAAAGGCAACAAAATTCACCTGATGGTAGCGGCATGGCCCTGGGGCGCTTACCTTGGTGAAGACGGTTTGAAGCGCGGTATCCGGGTCAAAACCTCCAGCTTTACCCGCCACCATGTGAACATCACCATGATCCATGCCAAGGCGGTGAGCAACTACACCAACTCTATTTTGGCCAATATGGAGGCCACCGACGACGGCTACGACGAGGCCCTATTGCTTGACCCCCAAGGGTTTGTCTCTGAAGGTGCGGGTGAAAACGTGTTTATCGTGCGCAAAGGCGTGGTCTACACGCCCGACTCCAGCGCCGGTGCGCTCAACGGCATTACCCGCCGCACGATTTTTGCCATCTGCGAGGATTTGGGTATTGAGCTGAAAGAAAAGCCGATTACCCGGGATGAAATCTACATTGCCGACGAGGCCTTCTTCAGCGGTACCGCCGCCGAGGTCACACCGATTCGTGAGCTCGACCGGGTGGAAATCGGCAACCGCGGCGACGGTGGCTCGCGTGGGGTGATTACTGAAAAAATCCAGTCAGCGTTTTTTGACATCGTCAATGGGCGCAATCCGAAGTACGCATCGTGGCTGTCCAAAGTCTGAGCCAGCATGACGACCTCTGCACCTATCGAGCTGCTGGCGTGCGAGCTGAACGAGCAGGGCGGCATCTTTTGCCCCAGCCCGCAGGCACACATGAAAATTTGGAACAGCCACCCCAAGGTTTACCTCGATGTGGCGCGCACCGGCACCGCCAAATGCGCCTATTGCGGCACGGTATACCAACTCAAGGACGGTGAGCACTTTGGCGGTGCTCACTGACACCGGCTCTGGGCGCACGGCTGATCTGCAGACCTGCAGCGGTCAGCGCATTGGGTATGGTGGCGACCGGCGTGTCAGTTAGCGCTTTGATCGTTGCGCCGCAGTGGATCGGCGACGCGGTGATGAGCGAGCCTTTGCTGCGCCGACTGGCTGCGCGCGGCGAGCGCCTCACGGTGGGTGCGCTGCCCTGGGTAGCGCCGGTGTACCGTGCCATGCCGCAGGTCGCTGAGGTCATTGAGTTTGCGTTTGCGCACGGCGGCTTGCAGTTCAAGGCGCGCCGCGCCATGGCGCGCCAGGTACACGGTCAGTTTGATGTTGCCTACGTGCTGCCCAACTCGCTAAAAAGTGCGTTGCTGCCGTTTTTGGCCAGCATTGAGCGCCGTGTGGGCTACCTCGGTGAGGCCCGCGTCGGCCTGCTGACGCACCGCCTGAAAAACCCCAAAACCAAGCCGCCGATGGTGGCGTTTTACTCCGCCCTGAGCGGCGAGGCTGGCACGGCGAATGACCGCCCGCAACTGCAAATACCAGACGCTAGCGTAGCCACAACGCTGCAGGCTCTGGGTTTGGCGCGCGGCGGCTATGTGGTGTTTGCGCCGGGGGCTGAGTTTGGCCCTGCCAAGCGCTGGCCGGCAGCGCACTTTGCCGCGCTGGCCGGGCTGCTGGATCTGCCGGTGGTGCTGCTGGGCTCGGCCAAGGAAGCCGCGCTGTGCGGCGACATTGCCCGCCCTGTCAACGCCCAGCGCCCGGGTCACGGCATCAACCTCGCGGGCAAAACCAGCTTGCCACAAGCGCTGGCCTTAATTGCCGGCTGCCGCAGTGCAGTGAGCAACGACTCGGGCCTGATGCATGTAGCCGCAGCGCTGGGCGTGCCGCAAGTAGCGGTGTTTGGCTCGTCCAGTCCGCGGCACACGCCGCCGCTGAGCAACGCCGCTGCGGTCGTCTGGCTCAAAGACGATACAGCCTACCAGCCGCCGCTGAGCTGCGCGCCGTGCTTTGCCCGCGAATGTCCGCTGGGCCACACCCGGTGCCTCACTGAGGTGAGCGCCCAGCGGGTGCTGGCAGCGATGTTGTCTACCCCAGCGGCAATTCGACAATAAACGAGGCGCCGCCGCCGGGCCGGGCCTCACAGCGCACTGAGCCGCCGTGGCGCTGGCTGATGGATTTGACCAGCGCTAGCCCCAAGCCCACGCCGCCATCGCATTCACTGGCACCGGGCAAGCGGTAAAACGGCTCAAAAATGCGTTCGCGCTGCGCAGTCGGCACGCCTGGGCCACGGTCATGCACCCGGATTACCGCGAGCGTTTTGCGGCCTAGTTTGACTTTGTCGAGCTCCAGGCTGACTGCGCCCCGGCTGTAGCGGCGTGCGTTTTCCAGCAAGTTGCGGATCAACCGGCGCAGCAGGCGGGGGGAGCCGCGCAAGGTCAAGCTGTGCCGATTGGCGCCAAACCCACTGACCACCGAATCGCTGGGATACCCTGAGTCAGCGAGCAACTCGGCGGACAAATCGGCGTGGGTCCGGGCACATTCTTCAGCGGCTAGACCGAGCAAGTCCAGCGTTTCAAAAGGCTCGGCATCGGCTTGTTTAGCGTCAAGCCGGCTGGCCAGCAAAATCTCGTCAATCAACTGGTCCAGCTCGGTGATGCTGCGCGAAATCTCCACCCGCTGTGGCGAGCCACGCTCGAGCGGCGTCAGCTCCAGGCTCATGCGGATGCGGGCCAACGGCGAGCGCAGCTCATGGGACGCATTGGCCAGCAGCGACCGGTGCGAGTCCATCAGCGTTTGAATCCGCTCAGCCGCATGGTTAAAGCGCTCGGCCAAAAAAGCGATCTCGTCGCCACCGCCGGTTTTGAGCCGGGCGGACAAATCACCAGCCCCCCACCGCTCCACGCCGCGCTGTAGCGCCTCCAGCCGCAGCGTCAGCCGCCGCATGATGGGGTAAGCCCCAAGCGCTACAGCAGCGCCAACAACCATCAGCATCCAGCCAAAGCCAAGTCCAAAGTTCGGCTTGTCCCAGGGGTTGGGCCCCGGCGGCCGCTTGGGCCGGGGCAGCAGTAAATTAAAGGTTTGCCCGTCATTGGTGGTGACGTCAAACTCCAGGTCGTCGCTGGGCTGGCGGTCGGGTTTGGTTTGGGCCTTACCGATTACGTCACCGGCGAGGTTGTGCACCAGTACCTCACGAATAGGCAGCTGCGGTGGGTCTCGGCTTAACCGCCACGCCGCGCCCACCAGAAAAATCAACACCATGACGGTGCCCACGACAGCCAGCCAGATACGCAGGTACAAATGCGACGTAAAGCGCGCCCACATACCGCTTGGCTTTCAGTCCTGCTGCTTGGCAAACACGTAGCCGACGCCGCGTACCGTCAAAATACGTTTGGGGTCTTTGGGCTCATGCTCAATTGCACTGCGGATACGGCCCATGTGCACGTCAATCGAGCGGTCAAAGGCCTCCAATTCACGGCCACGCACGGCCTCCATGATTTGGTCGCGGCTGAGCACCCGGCCGGCACGCTCGGCCAGTGCCACCAGCAGGTCGAACTGGTAGGACGTGAGCTCACACAGCGCCTCAGACACGGTCACGGTGCGGGCATCACGGTCTATTTCCAGCGAACCGAAACGCATGACCTTGTGGCCATTGCTGGCCACCGCGGTATTGGCGCTACCCAGCTCCGCGCCCCGGCGCAGCACGGCGCGAATACGCGCTAGCAGCTCACGCGGCTCAAACGGTTTGGGTAAATAGTCGTCTGCGCCGAGCTCCAAGCCGACGATACGGTCCATCGGGTCGCCTTTGGCGGTCAGCATCAGCACCGCCGTGTGGGCCGCGCCACTGGACTGGCTTTTGATACGGCGGCACACTTCTAGGCCGTCCATGTCCGGCAGCATCAGGTCAAGTATGACCAGCGCGGGCGGGTTGCTTTGCAGCGCTGCCAGCCCGCTGGTGCCGTTGGCAGCATGGGTAAAACCGTAACCCGACTGCCGCAGGTACTCGCCCACCATCGTTGCTAGGCGGGTGTCGTCTTCGATCATCAGTAATTCTTGTGTCATGGCCAAGCTCCTTTTTGCCATGTTGCGCGCAGTCCGGCAACTGGGCTTGAAGCGTCTGTAAAGTTACGGTAAACCGCTGTCTTGAATTGGAAGAAACCTCGCAACGCCCCGATGTTTGTTCGTTGGACTGCTACTTTAGTAATAGCTAGGCAAGTAAAAATCAGCGGGCTTGTGCTGGGGTAGCGTCAAGTTTCGGGGTGGCAAGGCGTGTGGCCAAAACAACCAACGCCACGGCGGGCAAACCCAGCAAAGCGCTTACTGTAAAAAAGTCGCTGTAGCCAAACGAGTCAACATACCGCCCTGAGTAACCGGCCAAAAACTTCGGCAGCAGCATCATCATGGAGCTAAACAGCGCGTACTGTGTCGCGGAATAGTTCACGTTGGTCAAGCTGGACAAATACGCGATAAAGGCGGCTGACGCAATGCCGCTGGCCAAGTTGTCGGCCGAGACCACAAAAATCAGTGCATTGACGTCGTGACCGCGCGAGCCCAGCCAAGCAAACAGCAAGTTACTGGCCGCCGACAACACAGCGCCCAGCAGCAGCACCCGCATCACGCCAAAACGCATCGCCAGTGCGCCGCCCGCAAAGGCCCCGGCCAGCGTCATGATGACGCCATAAACCTTAGTCACGGCCGCTACTTCGTGCTTCGTGTAGCCCATATCCACATAAAAAGGGTTCGCCATGATGCCCATCACCACGTCGCTGATCCGGTAGATGGCAATCAACGCCAAAATAACCACAGCCTGTTTGCCGTAGCGCTGCAAAAAGTCAGCAAACGGCTCGACCAATGCGCTGCGCAACCATTCATCTGCATTGCGCGATGGTGCCAGTACTTTGGCTGCCGGCTCAGGCGACACCAGCGTCGTTGCTACGCCCAAAAGCATGGAGGCCGCCATCGTCAGGTAGGCCACCTGCCATGCCGCTGGCTGGTAAGCGCCAACGCCGGTGATTTCGGCGCGCGCTGCAATCCACAGCGCGCCCGCACCGGACCAGATCATGGCAATGCGGTAGCCCGTCTGGTAGGCAGCGGCAAGCGCCGCTTGCTTGTTCGCTGCAGCGCACTCAATGCGGTAAGCGTCCAGCGCGATGTCCTGAGTCGCCGAGGCAAACGCCACTGCCAGAGCGCACCACACCACCGGCGTCAAGCTTTGTCGGGGGTCAGTCAGCGCCATGCCTACCAAGGCCGCCATGATGGTCAGCTGCGACAGCAGCAACCAGCTGCGCCGTCGACCCAGCAGGCGGGCAAGCACCGGCAGAGGCATCCGGTCGACCAGCGGCGCCCAGACCCACTTGAGCCCATACGCCAGCCCGACCCAGCTCAGGTAGCCAATGGCGGTACGGTCAATGCCGGCTTCGCGCAGCCAAAAACTCAACGTGCCAAACACCAGCAGTAGCGGCAGCCCAGCCGAAAAACCGAGCAGCGCCATTCGCCAGGTAGCGAGCTCTAGGTACACGCGCCACACGCTTTGCGGCGGCGTACAGGCTTTAGCCAACGGCAAGGCATCGCCTGGGAGGGCTGATTTTTCTGGTTTTAATGGTGTGAGCAATTTTTCCGACACGCGCTGCTTTGTTGTGCTTATTATTAAACATGTGCTTTTTTTGTATGACTAAAAACGCGGCCTGGGCTGGCCGCCGGAGCTTTCTGAGCAGTGTCGGCGCAGCAGCGCTCACTGCGGCAGTGCCAGCGTTGGCGCAAGTTGACGTTGGCCGGTCCTCTGAATTGCGTCGCCTAGTGCCAGCGGACGAGCTTGAAAACGCCGCCGCCCAGCAGTATGCCCAGCTGCTAAACGAAGCCAAGGCAAACGGCACATTGGCCGGCACCAGCAATGCCCAGCTGCAGCGACTGCGGCTTATTTCGCAGCGCTTAATCGCTCAGTCGGCGCAGTGGAACAGCCGCGCTCGCCAGTGGAAATGGGAAGTCAGCCTTTTTGCTAAAGAGGAAGTTAATGCGTTTTGTATGCCGGGCGGCAAAATTGCTTTTTACACCGGAATTTTGACACGGCTCAGGCTGACCGATGACGAGGCCGCCATGATCATGGGCCACGAAATGGCCCACGCGCTGCGCGAACACGCCCGTGCCCGCATCGCCAAAAGTCAGGGCACCGGCACGCTGCTGTCACTGGGCTCGCAGCTGTTGGGCTTGGGCCAGTTGGGCGACGTGGCGGTCAGTGTGGGCACCCAGCTGTTGACCTTGCGCTTTAGCCGCGACGATGAAACCGATGCGGACCTGGTTGGTCTGGAGTTGGCAGCGCGCGGCGGCTACAACCCACAAGCAGCGGTCAGCTTGTGGGAGAAAATGGCACGGGTCGGCGGTGGTACCAGCGGGCCAAGCTTTTTGTCTACCCATCCGTCAGGGCCACAGCGCATTGAGCGACTGCAGTCCAATGTACCCAAGGTGCAAGCGCTCTACGAGCGTGCGCGCAGCTAGCGAGACACGCCAGCGCACGGCGTTAACGCCGCCCGGCGCGCCATGTTGTCCGCTGCTGCCCAAAGGCAAAGGCAAAGGCGGTACATCGACTGACTTTTGTGCGGTAGGGCTTTCGATGAGCAGTGATAAACCCAACAGCGTTTTGCTTTGTGCGCTGTGCGAAGCAGCGCGACGGCAGCGGCAATGGCGCTAGCTGCGCGCGAGTTGCTTGCCGAAGCCAGGCAGTGGCGCTGGCCTGAAATTGCGGCCGTTCAAGCCAGCAGACGCAGCGACTACAACGACTACAGCGTACAGCGTACAGCGACCACAGCGATCACAGCGACCGCAATGGCTTCGTGCTCACCACCGATACCCAAGCCTTGAACAACGGCGGGCAAACCATGCCCGGGGCACCTACAGCGTGTGCTTTGCGGTGTCAGCTCACCCGGATCAGTTTTTTGTTCACAAACTCTTGAATGCCTGCACCCGATAACTCACGGCCATAACCCGAGTTTTTGACACCGCCAAAGGGCAACTCAGGCGAGGACACCGCGTTGGAGTTGATAAACACCATGCCGGTGTCAATTTTGCGCGCTACGCACTTGCCGCGCTCAATGTCTCGGGTGAACACGCTGCCGCCAAGACCGAACGGGGAGTCATTGGCCAGCGCCACAGCGGCGGCTTCGTCAGCGACACGAAAAAACAGCGCTACTGGGCCAAAAAACTCTTGCCGGTACGCTGGGTTACTGTTGCTGATGTCGCACAAAATGGTGGGCTGCATGAATGCACCGGCGTGGCCGGCTATCCGCTGGCCGCCCAGCAGCACGGTAGCGCCGGCGTTGACCGCCTCGTCGAGCTGGCCCAGCAGCTTTTGCAGCGCCTGTTCAGACGACAGTGGTCCCAAGCTGGTTTGTAGCTCCATTGGGTTGCCTGGCTTGAAGGTGTCGAGCGCTGCCTTGAACTTCTCAAGGAAGGCATCAGCCAGGGGCTCGACCACGATAAAGCGTTTGGAGGCGGTGCAGGCTTGCCCACTGTTGCCCATGCGCCCTTTAACGGCGTACTTGACTGCTTTTTCAAGGTCGGCGTCCTCCAACACAATGAACGCGTCACTGCCGCCCAACTCCATCGTCGACTTTTTCAATTGCTTGCCCGCCTGGGCTGCCACCACCGCGCCAGCGGCCTCACTGCCCGTTAAAGCGACCGCCCGGATGCGCTCGTCTGCAATGATTGTGGCGACCTGGTCCTTGGAGACGAACAGGTTGGTGTACGCCCCGGCAGGCGCACCCGCGTCGCGCAGCAATTGTTCAAACGCCAGCGCACATTGCGGCACGTTGGACGCGTGCTTGACCATCACCACATTGCCGGCCATCAGGTTGGGCGCGGCAAAGCGGGCGATTTGGTAGTACGGATAGTTCCAAGGCTCTACGCCAAACAGCACCCCAATCGGGCTGCTCTCGACCACCGCCTCGCCGGTGGGGGTATCAATTTTTTGTGGGGCTAAAAATTGCTCGGCGTGGTCAGCGTAATAGTCCAGTATTGCCGCACTCAAGGCCACCTCGCCCTGGCTTTGGGCTATCAGCTTACCCATCTCTAGGGTGATCAGCTCTGCCAGTGCTGGCGAGCGCTCGCGCATCAGGCTGGCCGCTCGTTTGATGATGGCGGCGCGGTCGGCAAAGGTGCGCAAACGCCAGTCGGCGGTGTAGCACTGCGAGGCCACGCCCAGTCGCGTTTGAAGCGCCGAGTCGTCCAACTCGTCGAAAGACTGCATGAGCTTGCCGTCGTAAGGGTTGATACTTTGATAAGCCATAAATTTTCCCCGATTAAAAAAAAGGGCTGCGGGGCCAGCGTTGGCCACATGCCGCGCAGCAAACAGGCAAGCGCTAGCGCTTAACGTGTTTGCAACTGCGCTATCACGGCTTGAGCCACCGGTGCCGAAGACGCTGGGTTTTGGCCGGTGATCAGCTTGCCATCGGCGACCACAAAAGGCGTAAAGTCCGCACCTTTGCTGAAGATGCCGCCATTTTTAACCAGCATGTCTTCAACCAAAAAAGGCACAACACTGGTGAGCTGTACGGCGGCTTCTTCGGTATTGGTAAAGCCGGTGACTTTTTTGTCTTTGACTAAGTAGCTGCCATCTTCGGCCTTGGTGTGACGAAACACCGCTGGTGCGTGACACACTGCTGCCACCGTTTTGCCGGCCGCTGTCATGGTTTCAATCAAGGCAATCGAGTGCTTGTCCTGTGCCAAATCCCAAAGCGGGCCGTGGCCGCCAGGGTAGAACACGGCGTCAAAGCCGTCGCCAGACACCTCGGCTAGCCGAGCCGTGTGCGCCAATGTGGTTTGCGCTGCGGTGTCACTTTTGAATCGGCGCGTGGCGTCGGTTTGCGCGCCAGCTTCATCACTCTTGGGGTCCAGCGGCGGCTGGCCGCCTTGCGGTGATGCCAGCGTCACCTCGGCGCCCGCATCCTTGAAGGCGTAATAAGGTGCCGCAAACTCTTCAAGCCAAAAGCCAGTTTTTTTGCCCGTGTTGCCGAGCTGCTCGTGGGAGGTCAGAACCATCAAAATCTTCATGTTGTTTCCTTAAAAAAACGGGTGAAAGCGCAAGCGCGATAGCCTGGTCAAAAAGTCGGTTGTGCGCGGCCGCATGGCACCGCCGCCAGCACCCAGCGCCACGAGCGCTGTGCAGCCGCGCCAGCGTGCTAGGCGGATGCGCGCGCTCTATCCGCGCTAAATGCAAGTGCTGCTAGCGTAAACCTTGCGGCGATGTGTGCCTACAAGCGCGGGGCTTGTGTGCCTGTAAGCGCTTGCTCACAACCTGCAGTGACCTGGTAAAAACAGACAGCCTGATAGGTTGTTAAAACCGATGTGGCATGGACCGTGAGCCAGCCGAAATCAAAAAGCGTGCTGGCCACAGACGTGCAAACCGCGAATTGTTTAACAGCTTAAAAAGCAAGGCATGCGCATCAGCGAGGCGCATGCAAAGACATCAAGCTTGGCTAAAGCGCTGTTGGGCGCTCAACTGCTCAGTTTGCAGCAGAGCAGTTAAGCTCAAGCGGTAGGCGCAAGCCGCTGGCGGCTGAGCACCAGCGCATCAGGCGGTTGGTGCTTGAGAGCCGTCAACTCAGAGGCGATGTCGGCAGCTTAAAAAAAGCGTCAGCCTTCCATGCCCGAGGACTCTGGTGCGTGCGACTTTGCAGAGGGCTATGGTTCAACCAAACCCTGCGCCAGAGCTCATCGTGTGTGCTGACAGGCGAGCAGCGCCCGCCGTGAGCATCAACTTTTGGCTGCGCAAGCGTAGCTTTATGAGCAGCATGAGCAGCATGAGCAGCATGAGCCGCAAAGGCAATTACTGGGGTAAGGCTGTGATGGCGCGTTTTTTTCTTGAATCTGAAGGTGCAGCGGCTGTGGCAGCAGGACTATGCCCGTCACGCCGAGGCTACAAACGCCAGCGCTCACTACATTGGTGGCTTTTACAGCAGCACGAGGCGGCATTGAAAACTGGGCAATATGCTGCCCAACGCGCTTGAGCATCAGTCGGCGTCTAAAGGCGTCTAAAGGCGTCTAAAAAGCTTACCAAACTGTCCAAAATTACTTGGCCTTTATACAAAGAAATTTAATTATGAGAGTTATTACCGCCAACCTTAACGGAATCCGCTCTGCTGCCAACAAGGGGTTTTTTGACTGGCTGACAACACAAAACGCGGATGTCGTTGGCGTCCAGGAAGTGAAGGCGCAAGATGAACACGTTAAGGGCATTTTTTGCACCGCTGGCGACCTCGCAGGTCATTTTCATTACGCACAAAAAAAAGGTTACTCCGGTGTTGGGATCTACTCACGGCATGAGCCGTCAGATGTAGTTATCGGCATGGGAGTTCCTGCTTTCGATGCTGAAGGTAGATGGGTTGAAATGCGATTTGACCGGCCGGCTCGAAAGCTGAGCGTCATCAGTTGCTATTTTCCCAGCGGCTCGTCTAGTCAAGAGCGGCAGGAGGTCAAAAGTCGTTTCTTGGACGCGGTTTATCCCAAGCTTATGGCGCTCAAAGGCGAGCGAGAGTTCATCTTGTTGGGCGATGTAAATATTGCACACACGCAAGCCGATTTGAAAAATTGGCGCGGTAATCAAAACAACAGTGGTTTCCTGCCACAAGAGCGCGCGTGGATGACCCAGCTGTTGGGCGAGGGCTCTCTGGTCGATGTGTACCGGCGATTGGAGCCCAGCGCCACACAGGCGTGCTACACCTGGTGGAGCAATCGGGGGCAGGCTTATGCTATGAATGTCGGCTGGAGGCTTGACTACCAGATTGCAACAAAGTCAGTTGCCGCCCAAGCCCTGCGCTCATCCATCTTCAAAGACATAAAGTTTAGTGACCATGCGCCTTTGACTGTTGACTACGACTTTGCAGTCTAAAAAACAGGGGCACATCGTGTTGGGGCCTGAACGTAGAGTTGTTATGAGCGTGTTTTTTAAGTAATTGCGCTAAATTGATTGCAATAACCTTCTGCGTTTGTGCAGCATCGGGCAGCTTGATGTCTTTCTGAGATTTTGGCCCAGACCGTTCATTTGCAACGGTTTCAAAAAACTGATGCGAGTGCTAAATAAACAATTAGCCCTGCAGCAGCAGATTTCACAGTCAAAAATTTTGCTTTTGCAGCAGGCAAGTAAGTCGGCGTTCTAGTTTCTACCCAACTTAAGGATGGCCTGCATAACCCGGGCTGCGGCCTGCAGTTGGCGTAAATTGCATCAGACGTGAACCTATCGTTGCGTTCTTGCCGGTTTACTTGTCCGATTTGCTGCGTGCAGTGCCTTGCACGCGCATCTTTCGCGCTCACACCCGCTTTGCGGACGCACTTACACCTAGGCACCCTACGCTTGCCTGTGGCGTTCTTGGTCGAGCTGGGCGCAGCAATCCACCAACGCACCAGACTCATCCCATCAAAAAAACACGCGCTTACGCGTGCGTTTGGTCGCAAGCTGAGTCGCGGTGACCGCCAAACTGATTTGCTTTACCGTAGTTCAGCGGCTCTTGGGACTAAACGGTGGCTTGGGTTTGCCGATTTTGCCTAGCGCTTGGGCTTTGAGCTGCTTCACACAAATACAATCCGGCATGTATTGTGCAAGCTAGGGTGCGAAACCTTTGCGGGCTGCTAGGCGGATGCCGTTCAGATTCAGGCCGGTTAACTTAAACAAGGACCTCTCCCATGACGAGCCCTCAGGCCTCTACCCAACGACCAAGCGCAATGCACTATGAAATAGGCCGCTTGGAAAACGATGACGAAAATGTCAGGGCGCTACCAAAAAGTGACAGCCTTGCTCACGATTTTGTTGCGTTTGCTATTGCCTCAAACGTCTTGCGTTTTGGTGAATTCAAAACAAAAGCGGGCCGTATGAGTCCGTATTTTTTCAATGCGGGACTGTTTGACGATGGTGCCAAGCTGGGCTTGCTAGCGCAGTTTTATGCCCGCAAACTTTTGGCCCAAGAGCAGGCTACTGGTTTGCAGTTCGACATGATTTTTGGCCCGGCCTACAAAGGCATCCCGCTGGCGGCCGCCATCGCTGTTGAGCTGGCCAGACGGGGCCGCAACCTGCCGTTTGCCTACAACCGTAAAGAAGCCAAGGACCACGGCGAAGGCGGTACCTTGGTGGGTGCGCCGGTACGCGGTCGGGTGCTCATCGTTGACGACGTGATGTCGGCAGGAACCGCGGTGCGCGAGTCAATTGCCATCATCAATGCCGCTGGGGCCACAGCCCATGCGGTGTTGATTGCCTTGGACCGGCAGGAAAAAGC
>JAYULP010000044.1:0-31108 GCA_043763445.1 Polaromonas sp. | reverse complement strand
ACACCAACTAGAAAAGAAAACAAATACCACCGGATGCGCCAGCTCGAATCATTAACTGGCCTGGACTTCAGTCGCAAGCATTTCAAGCTGGTGGCTTGATCAGCACCTCTGAACAGCGGCTAGGCGGTACACCGCGTTTTGCACAACTGCCATATCCGTCCACTGGTAATGGGTTGCAAACTCAGCGGCGTTGACGCACAGCGTCGCACGCAGGGCCTTGTCGCCGATGAGCTCAACCAGCGCGTCGTGCAACGCACTGGCGTCATGCGGGTCATCTAAAATCCAAGCGTCGCTGCGGTGTGTCAACAGCTGCGAAATGCCGCAGAACTTGGCGCTGCTGACCGCCACCGGCAGACCGTGTGCCATTGCCTCAAGCACCACCATGGCAAAGGTATCTTCTCGTGTGGGATGGACCAGACAATCAGCCGCTTGGTAGGCAATACCAACGTCGTCGAGAGACCCCAAAAAAAACACCCGGTCATGCAAGTGCAAGGCGCTGGTTTGCTGGCCAAACGCGGGCACTTGGGAAGGACATCCAACAACTGCCAGCACATGGTGGACAGGCAGCATGGCCAACGCGTTGAGAACGGTTGTCAAACCCTTCTTACGCCAATCATTGGCGACGAAAAGTAGGCATACCGCCTTTTGCGGCAGGGCCAATGTGGCTCTGGCGGTGGCTCGGCGCGCAATTGCATTGGATGGCGCCGGGGGCTCTGGCAGCGTAAAGCCTGGCGGGATTATCGTCATCAAATCTGCGCAGACGGGGTAAGTCGCTTGCACCACGTCGCGCAGACTGGCCGAAGTAACCACGATCTGACGGTGTGTTGCATCGGAAAAACGCAAGCGCTCAAGTGCCAGATACGTCAGGAGCCTAGGGCTCAGCGCGACACTGACGTATGTAAGTAGCCGACGTCCGCCGTTTTTTTGCTTGAAAAGATTGTGCTTAACCGGCAGGACATGTACTGTTTGCACATTGCCATGCCAAGTGTTTTCGTGCGAGTGGACAACATCAAAGCCTTTGCGCGTTGCCCACCAAGTTGCGGCGGCAAACCAAACTTGATTAATCCAACGCGGCTTGCGCAGCGGTGTAGCGATGGTGTGATAAGTCACGCCAGGCCACTGATGACAAATTGACTGCGCAAAAACATGGATTTCATGCTGCTGCGCGAGCGCCTCGACCATGGCAATCGAGTAGCGCTCAGCACCACCGCCTCGCGGCGTAAAAATGCGATTGAGTACAGCAACGCGCAGCCGCTTGAGTGCAGGACGCGCAGCGCTTGGACAGGTTAGCTCCGGTGTCATTTGCGGCGGCGGTCTTCATAAGCCGTAGCGAGCTTTAACCAAAACAGCGGCAATGTGGTGGAGCGTACAACCGGCACGCGCGGCAATTCAAGCAGGTCGGTGCCCGCGTGGCAGCGGCTGCGCGCCGTGGTGGTAGCGGTAGAAAAACCTGTTTTTGCCACCAGCTCGACGTGTTGGTCGCTGTACCGTCCATACGGGTAACAAAAGTGGGCGACGCTTTCCCCGGTGAGCGCCTCAAGCGACGATTTGCCCCTAGCTATATCAGCCGCGCTCACACAGTCTGGCGTTGTCAAAAGGTCTATGTGCTGATCGGTGTGCGAGCCCAGTTCTTGCCCGCCCATGCGCCATTGCTGCAATTGCCGCGAAGTCATCAACGGCGTTTGGACGATACCGATTTTTTCGTCCCACACATTCGTCTTACCCAGCAGCCCACTTACCGCATAGCAGGTCGAAGAAAAGCCGTACTTTTGCAATACGGGTAACGCGTTGGTCAGGTTGTTCAGGTAGCCGTCGTCAAAAGTAATACCGACGACCTTGCCCGTTTTTTCACCACGCAAATAGGGCTGGAGCTGTGTCATTGAAAGCCCCCGATACCCCAGCAGTTTGAGCCACAGCATTTGCCTGGCAAATGTCCGCGGTGCAACATACAGGCTGCGAAAAGGCGCTCGCCTAGCGGGTGCTTCCTCAATCTGGTGGTACACCAAAATGGTAATGGGCCGCGGGTTTTGGGTCAGTGGACGGAGCATGCTGCACAACCGGTTTACTTGGGCGCTTGGGCTGTCAAACCAACACAATGTCGTAGTGTTCTTGCGCCATAGCCGCTTCGGCCTGGAGCGAGATGGGCTTGCCGATAAACTCGCTCAAACTGGCCAGATGCTGGCTTTCTTCATCTAAAAACAGCTCCACCACCTTGGCCGACGCTACGACCCTAAAGCCGCGCGGATTGAACTGGCGTGCTTCACGAAGGATTTCTCGCAGGATGTCGTAGGTCACACTGCGCGCAGTTTTAACGACACCTTTACCGCCACAGGCCTCACACGGCTCGCACAGTTGATGGGCCAGTGACTCACGGGTGCGCTTTCGCGTCATCTCTAACAAGCCCAGCGACGAGAATCCATTCACACTGGTTTTGACCCGGTCGCGTGCCAGCTGCTTATGAAACTCTGCCAGCACCGCGTCTTTGTGGTTTTCTTTGAGCATGTCAATGAAGTCCACAATGACAATGCCGCCGAGGTTACGCAAACGCAGCTGCCGTGCAATGGCTTGTGAGGCTTCAAGGTTGGTCTTAAAAATGGTGTCGTCAAAGTTGCGGGCACCAACAAAGCCGCCGGTGTTCACATCGACCGTGGTCAACGCCTCCGTCTGGTCAATGATCAAATAGCCGCCGGACTTCAAGTCAACGCGCCGGCCCAGCGCCTTGGCAATGTCGTCATCAATGTTGAACAGGTCAAAGATGGGACGCTCGCCGCCGTAATGTTGGAGCTTCATTAAGGTTGCGGGCATAAATTCGGCCGCAAAGACCTTCAACTTTTCAAACTGCTCGCGCGAGTCGATGCGAATCGTCTGCACGCTCTGGCTCACCACGTCGCGCAACACCCGCTGCAGCAAGTTCAAGTCCTGGTGCAGCACCGAAGCGGGCTTGACGCGCAGGGCTTCTTGCTTGATGTGCGCCCAGGTTTTGCGAAGGTAGGCAATGTCTTCCGCCAGTTCGGCGTCTTGCGCGTCTTCAGCATTAGTGCGCAAAATAAAGCCGCCACCCAAGTCGCCGGCCAAGGCCTGCATACGTCGGCGCAAATCATCCCGCTGCTTAGGTGCTATTTTTTGCGACACCCCGATGTGCCGGTCCTGCGGCAAAAAAACCAGCAGACGGCCGGCAATGCTGATCTGCGCGGTCAGGCGCGCACCTTTAGAGCCAATCGGGTCTTTGAGCACCTGCACCATCAACGCCTGGCCTTCAAACAACTGCTTTTCGATGGGCTGCGGCGGCGGCGCTGGCACCAGTGCATCTAGGTCGGCATGCCGGCTGTTGATGCTGCTCATCAAGTCGGCCACATGCAAAAAGGCGGCACGGTCCAGCCCGATGTCGATAAAAGCTGACTGCATGCCGGGCAAGACACGCGCTACTTTGCCCCAGTACACATTGCCGACCAGACCGCGCTCCAGCGTGCGCTCAACCTGCAGCTCCTGGACGGCGCCGTGCTCGATGACGGCCACGCGCGTTTCCTGCGGCGACCAGTTGATAAGAACGTCTTGGGACATGGTGTTTTGACAGGTGCGCTAAAGACTAAAAGACCCATCCGAGACCACGCAGCAGCTGCGCGGTCTCAAACAAAGGCAAACCCATGATGCCACTGTAGCTGCCGGAGATGCGGGCGATGTGCGCCGCCGCCCGGCCCTGAACAGCATAGGCGCCAGCCTTGCCCATCGGCTCACCGGTGGCAACATACGCTTTAATCTGGGCTGCACTCATGGCCTGAAAACACACACGGGACACGCTGCAGACCTGGGAGGGTAGCGCCGCTGCCTTTACCGGCTGTACGGCTACAGCCGTCAATACCCGGTGCGTTTGGCCGGCCAGTGCCGCCAGCATTTGCTGTGCATGCGCTTTGGACTCGGGCTTGCCGTAGATTACGCGGCCTAAGGCCACCGTGGTGTCTGAACACAGCACCAAGGCGGGCGCAAGTTGCCGGCGTTGGCGTCGCGCAACCGCCGCCGACAACTTCAATGCCGTCACCCGTTTGACATACGCGGCAGGCGCTTCGTTGGGCAGCGCCGACTCCAGCGCTTCAGCGTTTTCGTCCGGCCCGGGTAGCAGCAGCTCAAAGCGTACACCGAGCTGCTCGAGCAGCTGCGCGCGCCTCGGGCTTTGCGACGCTAGGTAGATGAAACGTGACACCGTTATTCCCGGTGATAAGGATGGTTGATGGTGACGCTCCACGCGCGGTACAGCTGCTCGACCAGAAGCACCCGAACCATGGCGTGTGGCAGCGTCAGATCAGACAGGCGAAGTCGCTCATGCGCAGCTTGTTTGAAGGCAGCGTCGAGACCGTCCGGCCCGCCGATAACCAAAGCGACGTCGCTGCCGGACAACTGCCAGGCCGTGAGCCGTTCGGCCAGAGCCATCGTGGTTACAGCAGCTCCGCGCTCGTCCAACACCACAACTCGGCAACCTTTGGTGATCGCCGCCTCGATTCGCGCACGTTCGGCTAGCAGCAAATTAGCCAAGGTTTTGGACGCGCGAGGCTCGGTTTTAACCGCTTTGAGCTCGACTTTGAGCTCTGGCGGAAACCGTTTGGCATAGTCGTCATAAGCCGTTTGTGCCCAGTCGGGCACTTTTTGGCCAACCGCCACAATGCTCAGCCGCACAATGCCGCAGTCTTAGGCGCGTGGCGTTGCAGGCTTTTTAACCGCAGGCTTTTTGACCACGAGTTTTCCTGCTGGAGGTTTAGCAAGGGACTTGGCAATGACTTTGGAAGCAGCTGCTTTTTTAGCAACCGGCACCTTGAACAATGGCGTCTTTACTGCCGACTTTGCCGCGGGCTTATTCGCCGGTTTAGCCAATGCTGTTTTCGCTGCTACTTTTTTTGCAGCGGGTTTAGCCACCGGCTCGACCACGGCCTCGGTGGCGTTGCGCTTGGCAGTCCAGTCGTTGGTTTTGCCGACGCGACCAATGTAGTTGGGGTCTTGCGAGAGTGTGGGCATCGGTGGCAGAGGCTTCGGCCCAGCGACTTTTTTACTGGCGCTGCGTGAACTTTTGGCCACTGCTTTTTTGGCGGCGGGTTTGCCCAGCGTTTTGCCAGCGGGCTTGCGTGTTGGGGTGAGCTCCACCACCGCCGCCGCCTCTGGCGCAGGCTTTGACGCTTTGGCCAGCGGGGCTGGCGCACCAAGTTTGAGCTTGACTGGCTTGTCGCCCCACAGCTCTTCGAGCTGGTAGTACTGGCGAATGACGGGCTGCATGATGTGGGCCACCGCCGCACCGCAATCGACGATGATCCACTCGCCATTGGACTCGCCTTCAATGCGCGGCTTAGCAAACCCCGCGTCGCGCACAGCGTCGCGCACGCTGGCGGCCAGCGCTTTCGTCTGGCGATTAGAGGTGCCGCAGGCAATGATCACTCGCTCAAACAGGGATGTGATGTGCTCGGTGTCAAACACCACAATGTCCTGCGCTTTTACATCCTCTAGGCCATCAATGATCGCGCGCTGGAGTTTTTGAACGTCTTTTTTGTCAGCGGCAATGGCTGCGGTCGTCAGTTTGACAGAGGTGGGGGTCATGCAAGTCTTTGCTGTGAAAACGAAAAATAAAACCGTAAATTAGGAGGCCATGAGGCCACGACGCCATGGGTCATGGGCTGCTGCCAGCAGCTGCATCGACTTTATAAAGCCTTTGGGCTGCAATATAACGCGCAACGGCCGCTGGAACCAGCGGCAGCAGCTCAGCGGTGCTAGCCGTCGGGGCGGCTGCCAGCTGACGAACTTGGGTGGCGCTGACGGACCATTCGGGCATTTGCAGGCTCAAAAAGCGGTGTTTTTGCCCACCATATGAGTCAAACATACCGCTTGCCCGCACGTTAATTGCCCGGTCAGCTACACAAATTATAGCAACTTCCACAATTGCTTGCCACCGGTGCCATTGGCGTAGGGCGGTAAACTGGTCTGCTCCCATGACTAAAAACAGCTCGGCTCCGGCGTTTTCTGCCTGCAAAGCGTCCAGTGTGTCAATGGTAAAAGTAGGACCAGCGCGTTGTATTTCGCGCTCGTCGATGACGACGCGGTGCAGCTCGCAAAAGGCCAGGCGGCTCATGGCCAGCCGGTGTTCTGGTGCGCTAAGCGCTCTAGCCTTGTGCCAGGCCACACCAGTGGGCAACACATGCAGCTGGTCCAGCGCTAGCTGCTCCAAGGCGGCTTGCGCTAAGGCCACATGGGCCTTGTGGGGAGGGTCAAACGCGCCACCGAACACACCAATTCGCAGCGGCCCTGGGTGGGCCTTTGGCCGCCGTAGCGGGCTCAAACCCAGTCCCGCCGTGGCAAAAAGTCACTGTACAGCGCGGCTTCTGCCGAGCCTGACTCCACCGGGCGGCGGTATGACCAGCTGGCCAGCGGCGGCATTGACATCAAGATGGACTCGGTGCGCCCGCCCGACTGCAGGCCGAAATGGGTGCCCCGGTCCCAGACCAGATTAAATTCAACATAACGGCCTCGGCGGTAGAGCTGAAACTCACGTTCACGCTCGCCATACGGCGTGTGCTGGCGGCGCTCGACAATCGGCAAATAGGCCGACAAAAAGGCGTTGGCCACGCTTTGCATCATGGCGAAGCTTTTGGCTGGGCCAAGCGCTTGAAAGTCATCGAAAAAGACGCCGCCAATACCGCGCTGCTCCTGGCGGTGCCGAAGGAAAAAGTACTCGTCGCACCACTGTTTGAAGCGCGGATATTTGTCATCGCCGAACGGCGCCAGTGCGCTTTTGCAGCTTTGGTGAAAATGCACCGCGTCGGCTTCAAAGCCGTAGTAGGGCGTCAGGTCCATGCCGCCACCAAACCAGCTGACGGGCACGCCGCTGGCCGGTGTGGCGCTCAACATCCGTACATTCATGTGCACCGTGGGCACATAGGGGTTACGCGGATGAAAAACCAGCGACACGCCCAGCGCCTCAAACGGCGCGCCCGCCAGCTCTGGCCGGTGCTGTGTGGCCGAGGCCGGCAGCAGTGGGCCACGCACATGCGAGAACCCGCAGCCCGCACGCTCAAACACCGCGCCGTTCTCCAGTATCTGCGTCAGCCCGTTGCCTTGCAGCGCTTCACCGGGCTCCTTTTGCCACGCGTCGGCTGTAAAGGCCTGCCCATCCAGCGCGCTGATGGCACTGGTGATGCGCCACTGCAGGCCCAGCAAAAAGCTGCGCACGTCAGTCGGGTTAACAGCGCTGTCCAGTTCAGCCGCCGCCGCCACTGGGGCCGATGAAAGGTCTGCGCTCAAGGTTTGATTGCGCGGTAGCCGATATCGCGGCGGTACTGCACCCCGTCAAAACCAATGCCGTGCGCGACTTCGTAGGCCCGTTGCTGAGCCGCTTTGACGGTGTCGCCAAGCGCCGTGACACACAGAACCCGTCCGCCTGCGGTCACTGTGTCACCGCCGTGGGTGGCGGTGGCTGCATGAAACACAACGGCATCATCGCCGACCGCACCGCTGCCGCCAGGCAGCCCGTGGATCGCATCGCCTTTGCGGGGGCTCTGCGGGTAGCCGTGCGCGGCCAGCACCACGCCCAGCGCCGGGCGCCGGTCCCACTGCAGCTCCACCGTGTCCAGCTGGCCCGATGTAGCGGCCATCATCACCTCAAAAAAGTCGGACTTCATCCGCATCATGATGGGCTGGGTTTCCGGGTCGCCCAAGCGGCAATTGAACTCCAGCGTTTTAGGCTTGCCTTGGGCATCAATCATCAGGCCGGCATACAAAAAGCCAGTAAAAGTAATGCCGTCGTGCTCCATGCCTTTGATGGTGGGCAAAATAATCTCCCGCATGGCCCGGCCGTGGACTTCGGGCGTGACCACCGGCGCCGGGGAGTACGCGCCCATGCCGCCCGTGTTGGGCCCTTGGTCGCCACTGAGCAGCCGCTTGTGGTCCTGGCTGGTAGCCATGACCGCCACATTTTTGCCGTCACACATGACGATAAAACTGGCTTCTTCGCCTTGCAAAAACTCTTCAATCACCACACGCGCGCCACCGGCGTTGTGCATCACACCCAGCGGGTTAAAGCTTGGCTCGGGGGCCAACATAAACTCAATAGCCTCGTGCGCCTCCTGTAGCGTCATGGCCACCACCACCCCTTTGCCGGCGGCCAGACCGTCCGCCTTCACCACAATCGGCGCACCTTTTTCGCGGACATAGTCATGCGCTAGCGCCGCGTCGGTAAAAGTGTTGTAGTCAGCGGTCGGGATGCCGTGACGCTTCATGAACGCCTTGGAAAACGCCTTGGAACTCTCCAGTTGCGCGGCGGCTTGAGTCGGTCCAAACACCCGCAACCCATGCGTGCGAAACGCGTCAACCAAGCCAGCGGCCAGCGGTTGCTCTGGCCCCACCACCGTCAACGCTATTTTTTCAGAAGCGGCCCAGGCAAGCAGCGCTTGGGTGTCCGTGATGTTGATATTTTGCAAACGCGGGTCCAACGCCGTGCCGCCGTTGCCGGGGGCAACATACACCGCTTGCACCTTAGGCGACTGGGCCAGCTTCCAGGCCAGCGCGTGTTCGCGGCCACCGCCGCCGACGACTAAAACTTTCATAGATGCACTTTCTTGTTTTTTAATTCTTGCAGACACACTGGTGTCGGCTCAGTCAGACAGCGCCGCGTTGTGAAACACGTCTTGCGTGTCGTCCAGCTCTTCCAGCACGTCCAGCAGTTTTTGCATTCGGGCGGCGTCAACGCCCGCCATGTCGATGGTGTTGTCAGCGCGCATGGTCACTTCAGCGATTTCAGCGCTCAGGCCAGCGGCCTGCAGCGCGAGTTTGACGGCCTCAAACGCGGTGTACGGTGTAAGCACCTCAATGGCGCCGTCGTCATGGGCAATGACATCGTCTGCGCCCGCGTCCAGCGCCACTGCCATCACCTTGTCTTCATCCGTGCCAGGCGCGTAAATCAACTGGCCGCAGTGCCTGAACTGAAACGCTACCGAGCCTTCAGTGCCCATGTTGCCGCCGTGCTTGGAAAACGCATGGCGAATTACCGCCACGGTGCGTACTTTGTTGTCGGTCATGCAGTCCACAATGATGGCCGCGCCACCGATACCGTAGCCCTCATAGCGCACTTCCTCGTACTGCACACCTTCGAGGCTGCCGGTGGCCTTGGCGATGCCGTACTTGACGTTTTCGCTGGGCATATTGGCGGCCTTGCCCTTTTCAATGGCCAGACGCAGGCGCGGGTTGGTCTGCGCGTCACCGCCGCCTAGGCGGGCTGCCACCATGATCTCGCGCATCACCCGGGTCCAGACGCGCTGGCGCTTTTCGTCCTGACGACCCTTACGGTGTTGGATATTCGCCCATTTACTGTGTCCGGCCACGGATTCTCCTTAACTTTTTGAATTACGCTTTAGTTTTATTTTACTTTTTCATCCAAAGGCTGATTTATGGCGGAACCGTTGCTGATTGCAAAAAATGCCCAGACAAGTTGCTCTGTTTTGCCTGCATTGGCCAATCGGCATGGGCTGATTACCGGCGCGACCGGCACCGGCAAGACCGTGACGCTGCAAACATTGGCCGAAAACTTTTCCAACATCGGCGTGCCGGTGTTCATGGCCGATGTCAAAGGTGATCTGACGGGCATCAGCCAGCTCGGGCACATTGGCGAGAAATTGGCGACGATTTTGAGCGAGCGCGGCATTGACACCCCAGCGTCCACCGCCTGCCCCGCCACGGTATGGGACGTGTTTGGCGAACAGGGCCACCCAGTGCGCGCCACCATCTCGGACATGGGGCCGCTGCTACTGGGGCGCATGCTCAATTTGAACGAAACTCAAGCGGGCGTGATGAACCTGGTGTTCAAAATTGCTGACGACAACGCCATGCTGCTGCTGGACCTCAAAGACCTGCGCGCGATGCTGCAGTACGTGGGAGATAACAGCAGCGAGTTCACTACCCAGTACGGCAATGTCAGCGCCGCCAGCGTGGGTGCGATTCAACGCGGCCTGCTGCAAATTGAAAGCCAGGGCGCTGACCGGTTTTTTGGTGAGCCGATGCTCAACATTAGCGACTTCATGCAAACGGTGGACGGCAAAGGCGTCATCAACATCCTGACGGCTGACAAGCTGATGAACGCGCCCCGCCTGTACGCTACTTTTTTGCTGTGGATGCTGTCTGAGCTGTTCGAGCAGCTGCCTGAAGTTGGCGACCAAGAGCAACCCAAACTGGTGTTTTTCTTTGACGAAGCCCACCTGCTGTTTAATGAAGCGCCCAAAGTGCTCATCGAGCGCATTGAGCTGGTGGTGCGCTTGGTGCGCTCCAAAGGCGTGGGCGTGTATTTCGTGACCCAAAACCCGCTGGACATTCCCGACTCGGTGCTAGCGCAGCTGGGCAACCGGGTGCAGCATGCGCTGCGCGCTTTCACCCCGCGCGACCAAAAAGCTGTCAAAGCCACCGCGCAAACCATGCGGCAAAAGCCGGGGCTGGATATTGAGGCGGCCATCACCGAGCTGGCGGTCGGTGAAGCGCTGGTCAGCCTGCTTGACGAAAAGGGCCGCCCTTCAGTGACTGAGCGCGTTTTTGTACTGCCGCCTGGTAGCCAGATTGGCCCCATCACGCCCGGCCAGCGTCAGCTGCTGCTGCAAAACTCACTTGTCGCCGGGGTGTATGAAAAAACTGTGGACCGTGAATCTGCTTACGAAAAAATCAAGGGCCGCACCGCTACAGTCGCGGCGGGCGCGGCCAAAACGCCGCCGGGCGGCGCAGCCGGGCAAACTGACTCAGCTGGCGGCCTGCTAAGCGGGCTGAACGACGTGCTGTTTGGCACCACCGGGCCGCGCGGGGCCAAACACGACGGCTTGGCGCAAAGCATGGCCAGGTCTGCCGTGCGCACCATGGGCTCTGCCGTGGGACGGGAGATCATTCGCGGCGTGCTGGGCAGCCTGTTTGGCGGGAGAAAACGCTGACAAGGCGTAAGGTCTGCGCAGTGCGCTGCCGAGCGCCCGTCTCGGCCCGCCCCACAACCTAGCGGCTGGCTGGATCGGCGGGCTAGCGCCGTACATGGCGACGTTGATTGCCAGTAAAACCGACGTGCCGTTGGCGCAACTGCTGTGCCCGACTGGCTTTTTGCGGCTGGCGGTGGTGGCGGAGTTTGCGTTTTTGCCGCAGACGCGCGGGACGGATTGGAACGCCTGAGCAGGCTAAACAGGGTGAAAAACGCGGTTTTTATATCAAATAAGCACTTTGCCCTCATGTCTGTTGCTCCAACTGCTATTTATTTAATAGCAGTTGAGGCCGCGTTTACCGCCTGTTGATTGGTCCCTTGAAGTGTGCACTCGGCGTTACCTCGGCGTTACCTCGGCGTTCGCTCTGCGCTTGCCCGCTACAAACACTCCCCGACAGGCTCAGGGCGAACGGTTAAGTCAGCGAGTCCTTTGACAGGCTCAAGGCGAGTAAAAAAACCTGAGGTGCCTTGCCTTGTTGGGCCGGACCAACAGCGCAGCCGCCGCCGCTTGGGCCGCCTGTATTTAGGGCCGCTGGGCAAGCCCGGCTGCGCTGCACGCCCAGCGCTGGGCTGGGCTGGGTCGGCTTGCCGATGGCCAAGCCGAGCCGCGGCGTGACACACCGGTGTAGCGGCAGTCAGGCTTTGCCTAGGGTCAAGAGCGGCTACCGGATGGCCCGCTGTTTGCGCTGCGGTGCAAGGGCTGCACCATCCGGCGATGGGCGTTGGCGAGCAAGCCAGCTTGGCTTTGCAGCAGCTTGACCAGCGCCCACAACACGCGGTTAGCGGGCGTAGCCACCCCCAAGGCTTGCCCACGCTGGACGATGAAGCCGTTGAGAAAGTCTATTTCGGTGTGTTTGCCACGCGCCAAGTCTTGCGCGGTGGACGAATACTGGCCCGGCATGGACTCGGCAATGTGGCGAACTGCGGCGTCCAGATCGCCCGGCACTTGCACCCCGTCCGCCTGTGCCACCGCTAGGCACTCGGCCACCACGTCGCGTATCACGTCCTGCACGCCCACACCCAGCACGGTTTTGCCGTAGGGCAGCTGGGTGATGGCTGACACCGCGTTGTAGGCGCAGTTCACCACCAGTTTGGCCCACAGCGCACCGCGCACGTTGGTCGAGACTTCTGTTGGCACACCAGCGCGGCGCAAGGCCTGGCAGGCGCTGTTGCTGCGCGGCGACGGCTCAATGACCAACTCGCCCCGACCGTGGTGCCTGACATGGCCCGCGCCTGCCATTTCAGTGGCCACATACACCACCGCCGAGGCCACCGCTTGCAGCGGCAACACTCGGCGCAAACGCTCGGCGTTGTCCACCCCGTTTTGCAGGCACAGTACCAGCGCGTCGGCTGCAAGATGCGGTTTGATCAGCAGGCCCGCAGCTTCAGTGTCGGTGGACTTGACGCAAAGCAGCACCAGCTCAGCGCCCTGCACCGCCGCGGGCTCGCTGCTAGCGGCCAGCGGCACCTGCTCGTCGAACGCTTGTGTTTGCAAGCGTAAGCCATCGCGCTCAATGGCTTGAACATGAGGCGGGCGCGCAATCAGCACCACCCGGTGGCCCGCGCGGGCCAACATGCCGCCGTAGTAGCAGCCCACTGCGCCCGCGCCCATCACGGCAATATGGAGTTGCTCAGTCATGCAGCTAGTTTAAGGACGCTTTGCACAACGCCCTGCAGCCTTAGAGCGGCGCGGCCTCAAGGGGTCTGCCGCGTTGCTTTTCTTGCCAATAAAGCGGCACTCACCCGCCGCGAAAGCGCTACGCCGGCCACCCCGAGCCCACACTACCGCCACCGCCACCGCCGCCGCCTTGCCACCGCTTCACCAGCGTGAGGCAAACCCTCCCTGCGCAGGCTGCTCGGTGAGGTTGAAAAAAATAATTTTTTTACTCGCCCTGAGCCTGTCTGCGCAGCTTGTCCACCCAGCCGCTCGCCGTCGGCCTGTCAACCGGTTTGTTTGTGCCGGGCCGGGCAGGCCCGGACCAGCTTGGCGCGTTGTTTGCACGGATGGCGTTACTATCCACTGATTTTTTCAGTTGCATGCGCCGCCATTGCTGGCTCAAACGGCTGCCCTGCTTACTGTTTACTGTGTATTGCGTATTGCGTACTGCGTACTGCGTATTGCGTATTACCTGCAGGTCTTCGCTGAACTCCTCTACCGCTCCCCTCCTGCCCTGCCTGAACACCACACCAGAGTCATGCTGTCAAAACTTTGTTCTGCCTGGGCGCTTGTTGGCGCTGTTGGCGCTGTTGGCGCTGTTGGTTTGGCCCACGCCAGCCCGTTCATCCCAAAAACTGATGCTGAAGTGGTCGAGCGCTTGCCGGGCCGCGCCAGCGACCCGTCGGCGCGCCGGCTGGACGCCCTGCGCAAGCAACTGGCCGCGCGGCCTGATGACAGCGCACTGCGCATTGAGCTTGCGCGGCGCTACTTCGACCTGGCGATGGCGCAAGGTGACCCCCGCTATATAGGCTATGCGTCAGCCGCATTGGCACCGCTGGCCAAAGCCGCGCCTGACCACCCGGGCTACCCAATGGCGCTTGGCTTGATTGAGCAGTTCAGCCATGACTTTGACTCCGCCCTGGTCAACCTGGCGAAAGCGGCCCGCTTAAGCCCACAGTCACCCGAGCCTTTGTTGTGGCGCACCGCGATTTTCATGGTGCAAGCGCGCTACCCCGAGGCGCTGGCTGAATGCCAGCGGCTGGTGCCGCTGGTGGCCGCTACCGCGCCTTTGCTGGGCACCGGCTGCACAGCCTATGTGCAGGCCACCACCGGCCAGCTGGCACCGGCTTTTCAGACCCTGAGCACACAGGTGGACGCCCAACGCGCCGAGTTGAGCCGCAGCGCGCCCGAGCTACTGCTGTGGCAAGACACCCGGCTTGCGGAAATGGCGACCCGCCTGGGCCGCTTTGACCGGGCCGAGGCGTATTTCACCGCTGGCTTGAAACTGGGCTTGACCGACCAGTTTTTGCTGGGCGCTTATGCCGACTTTTTACTCACACGCCAGCGCCCCGCTGAAGTCCTCAGTCTGCTAGCACAATGGGAGAGGTCAGATATTTTGCTGCTGCGCCTGGCGCTGGCTGGCAAAGGCAGCGCCGACAAACGCGCCGCCGGCTGGGCTAGCCAACTGCGCGAGCGTTTTGTCGCGGCGGCGCAGCGCGGCGACCGCTTGCATGAGCAAGAAGCCGCACGTTTTGAGCTGGACATTGAGGGCAACGCTACCAAGGCCCTGAGCTTGGCCAGCGCTAACTACAGCGTGCAAAAAGAGCCACGCGATGCTGAAATTTTGCTGCGTACCGCGCTTGCCGCACACCAGCCCAAGGCCGCACAACCCGCGCTCGACTGGATGAAAAGCAGTGGCTATGAAGACCCCCCAATGCAGGCTCTGGTCAGCGAGTTAACAGCGCAGGGAGCCACGCGATGACGCGCCGCTTGAGCCTGCTGGGCGCTAGTAGTGCGGTCAAGGCCGTCATCACGGTCATGGCCGTCAGCCTGTGCAGCTGGCTGAGCCTGTCCAGCGCTTGGGCGCACAAGCCCAGCGACAGCTACCTCACCGTTCGCGCCACCACTGGCAGCAACACGTTGGCCGTGCGCTGGGACATCGCCCTGCGGGACTTGGAATATGTGCTCATGCTGGACCGCGACGGCAACGGCGAGCTAAATTGGGGCGAAGTCCGCCAGCGCGAGGCCGACATCACCAAGCTGGCACTGAGCCGCTTGGCCTTTACCTCGGCGAACAAGGCCTGCCCACTGAGCCCGAGCGCGGCAATGATGCTGGACGCCCACAGTGACGGCAACTACGTGGTGCTCACGCTGGCAGCGAGCTGCCCGCTGATCGACGCTGCGGCCGGCCCGCTCAAAGCCAAGTACTCGATGTTGTTTGACGTGGACCCGTCCCACCGGGGACTGGTGCAGTGGGTAGCGCCGGGCAACACGGCAGCGCAAGCGCTGGTGTTTGGCACCGATTCGGCAGAGCAAACACTGGCCCTGCAAAGCGCCAGCCGCTGGCAAACCTTCAAGCAGTACCTGGTTGACGGCGTCTGGCACATCTGGATTGGCTACGACCATATTTTGTTTTTACTGTCCCTGCTGCTGCCCGCCGTGCTGTTGCGGCGCAACAACCGCTGGGAGCCCGCGCCCACCTTGCGCGCCAGCTTTGTCGAGGTGCTCAAGGTGGTCACCGCCTTCACGCTGGCCCACTCGATCACGCTGAGCTTAGCTGCCGTCGGGCTCATCAGCCTGCCGTCGCGGCTGGTGGAGTCGGTAATTGCAGCGTCTGTCATTGCCGCGGCGCTCAACAACCTGCGCGGCACCATTGAAGGCAAGCGCTGGCTGATGGCCTTTGTGTTCGGGCTGATTCACGGCTTCGGGTTTGCCTCTGTGTTGGCTGACCTGGGCTTGCCAAAACAAGCGCTGGCGCTGGCGCTGATTGGTTTTAATGCCGGTGTTGAGGTCGGACAGCTGAGCATTGTGGCGGTGTTTTTGCCGATTGCTTTTGCACTGCGCGGCACCCGGTTTTACCGCGTCGGCGTGCTCACTGGCGGCTCGCTGAGCGTTGCTGCACTGGCCAGCTGGTGGCTGGCGCAGCGGCTTTTTGACTTGTAGTTGCTACTATTTGCGTAGCAGACAAGGCAGTTAAAACGCGGGCTTTTGCGGTATTCGACCTAAAAACCGTGAAAACCGTGAGAAAAGCCTGACATCAGCCTTCAGTTCCGAGCGCTTTGAAGCACTTTCAAACGCTTTCAAACGCCAAAGCGTCACGCTTAGGCCCGCGCAGCGGCTGCGCAGGCTCTTAGTTGGGCGCAGTAAAGTAGTCACTGCTGCGCTTGTCAAAGCCTGCCCTGCACCAATAGCGCCTTGGACACGCGCAGCGCGAGCAAATGGGCGGGCAGCGCCTTGGGCAAGTTTGAGGCGAACGGGAAAATAGCTTTTCTGAGTTCACCGGGCTGGCTCACTAATGAAAATCACGGCTGCTGGTGCCTAGCCGGCCGAGCAGCGGTGTCAGGTCTTCTAGGCGGTGCGCCACCAAATTACGCACTGCGCCAAAGCCAGGCGCGCTGTTGCTTTCTTCACTGCGCTGCCACACGCCGTGCACGGCCAGTAGCCGCGCGTGCAGCACCTCGTAGCGCAGGGTCTCACGCAGCGACTTCCACACGATCACGTTCAGGGTGCCGGCCTCGTCTTCCAGCGTAAGGAACACCACGCCCTTGGCTGTGCTGGGTTGTTGGCGCAGCGTGACGATGCCGCAAGCGGACACCGCTTGGCCGTCGGGCAGCTGGTTCAGCTCATGCGCAGTCAATAAACCGCGCCGGGCCAGCCGGGGCCGCAGCAGCGCCAGCGGGTGACGCCGCAGCGTCAGGCCAGTGGCACGGTAGTCAAACAAAATATTCTCACCCTCAGGGGTGTTGTGCAACACCAGCGGCGCTTCGTGGGTGGGTACGGCTTTCATCAAGCGGGGCGCCACCTCAATCGCGGCGGCTTGCCAGACTTGCTGACGACGGTGGCCCGCCAGCGCAGCCAGCGCATCGGCTGCGGCCAGGGCGTTGATCTCCAGCGTGCCGAGCTGCGCGCGCAGTGCTAAGTCTTGCACGTTGTCAAAAGCGCCTTGCACGCGCGCCGCCACAACACGCTGCGCTGCGCACTGAGGCAAACCTGACACCAGACGCATGCCCAGTCGTACCGCCGGCTGACCCGAATGAATGCCTGCAAAGCCCGTGTTGCCCGGCAAAGCGTTGGCTGAATTCGGCGGCTCCAGCGTGCAGTCCCATGCGCTGTGCGTCACGTCCACCGCACGCACCTCTATGCCGTGGCGCTGCGCGTCTTGCACCAACTGCGAGGGGCTGTAAAAGCCCATAGGTTGCGAGTTAATGAGCGCGGCCAAAAAACACGCAGGCTCGTGACATTTAAGCCAGCAGCTGACGTACACCAGCTTGGCAAAACTGGCGGCATGGCTTTCTGGAAAGCCGTACTCGCCAAAGCCGCAAATCTGGCTAAAAATACGCTCTGAAAATTCGGCGGCGTAGCCGTTTTTCACCATCGCTTTGACCAGCCGGTCATGAAAGCGCTCGACCCCGCCCTTGCGCTTGCAAGCCGCCATGGAGCGGCGCAAGTCGTCCGCCTCGCCCGCGCTGAAGTCGGCGGCAATCATCGCGAGCTGCATGACCTGCTCCTGAAAAATAGGCACGCCCAGCGTGCGGCCCAGTGCCGGCTCAAGCGCCGGGTGTTCCAGTGTGATCTGGCCGCCGGCCCGCACGATCTCGCGGTTTTTCAGGTACGGATGCACCATACCGCCTTGAATCGGGCCGGGCCGCACAATGGCCACTTCAACCACCAAGTCGTAGTAGCAGCGCGGCTGCAGACGCGGCAGCATCGACATTTGCGCCCGACTTTCAATTTGGAACACACCAACGGTGTCGGCCTGGCAAATCATGTCGTAGGTGGGTGCATCAGCCAAGGGCACAGTGTGCATTTCAAGCTGACTGCCACGCCATTGGTTCACCAGCTGCAAACCGCGCCGAATGGCCGACAGCATGCCCAGCGCCAGCACATCGACTTTGAGCAGACCCATGGCGTCCAGGTCGTCCTTGTCCCACTGAATGATGCGGCGGTGCACCATGCTGGCCGGCTGAATCGGCACCAGCCGGGTTAGTTTGCCCTGAGTCAGCACAAAGCCGCCCACATGCTGACTCAGGTGGCGCGGAAACGCAGGCCGGTTTTTGCGCCGCTCGCTGGCGTGCGCCGGCTCGTCAGTAGCGCTAGCGCGCTGGGCCAGCAGCAGCGAAGTCAGCTCCAGCCATTGCAATACCGGCCCAATGCGCTCTGGCAGCTGAGCATCCAGCAGTTTTTGTGGCAACACGCCGCTGCCGTCAAACCAGAAGTGCTCAGCTGCTAGCTGCTCAATTAGCGCTGGGGCAATGCCTAGCGCTTTGCCCACGTCGCGTACCGCGCTGCGGGTGCGGTAGCTGATGACGGTGGCGGCAATGGCGGCGCGGTCGTGGCCGTACTTTTCATAGATGTACTGGATCACCTCTTCGCGCCGCTGGTGTTCAAAGTCCACGTCAATGTCGGGCGGCTCGCTGCGCTCCCGGCTGATAAAGCGCTCAAACAACAGCTTGCTTTCTGTTGGGTCAACGGCCGTGACACCGAGGCAAAAACACACCGCCGAATTGGCGGCGGAACCCCGGCCCTGGCACAGGATGTTTTGCGCAGTGGCAAACCGCACGATGTCGTAGACAGTGATGAAATACATCTCGTAGTGCAGCTCGACAATCAGGTCCAGCTCGTGCGCGAGCTGAATTTCAATGCTGCCCGGCACGCCGGCCGGATAACGCCGCGCCGCGCCTTCGGCGGTCAACCGGCGCAGACAGTCGGCGGGGGCTTGCGCTTGCGCCGTCAGGCCTTGCTGCGGGTAACGGTAGAGGTTGCGAATTTCATCGAGGTTAAAGGTGCAGCGCGCCGCAATGGTGAGGGTAGCGGCCAGCAATTGAGGCGGATAAATGTTGGCCAGCCGCATCCGGGGCCGCAGATGCGCTTCGGCATTGGCCTGCAGCGCAAAGCCGCAGTCATGCACGGTACAGCCCTGCGCAATAGCGGTTAGCACGTCGTGCAGCGGCTTGCGTGAGCGCACATGCATCAGCACATCCCCAGCGGCAACCAGCGCCAAGCCAGTGCGCTCGGCTACCTGCATCAGTTGCGCTAGCCGCAGCGCATCGTCGAGGCTTTGCAGCAGCTCCACCGCCAGCCAGCCGTGCGCGCCAAACGTAGCGCAGGCCCAGCTGGCCACAGCGCACAAGGCGTCAGTGTCCAGTGCGCCTTGCCAAGGCGACACAATGACTTCGCAGTCACCTAGCTGTGAAAAGTTTGTCTCACCCCGGGCTACGCGGTAGCTGCCTTTGCTCAGCAGGTCGCCAGCGGCACGCGCGGCAGTGATGAATTCACACAAATTGCCCCAGCCGGCCGCGTTGTGCGGCAGCACCACCAGCCGAAAAGGCAACTCGCCGCGCCCGGCCTGCACCGAAAATTCAGCGCCTGGCAGCAGCTTGAAGCCCAGCGCTTTGGCCGCAACGTGCGCCCGCACCACGCCAGCGACTGAACATTCGTCCGTCACAGCCAGCGCGGCGTACCCCAGCTGAGCGGCGCGCTCGACCAGCTCATGGGCATGCGAGGCTCCCCGCTGAAAGCTGAAATTGCTCAGGGCGTGCAGCTCGGCATAGTCAGGCAACACGTAAGTCATAGGCAGGAGTCGGGCTCAGTTGGCAAGCAGTTAGGCAAAAAAGCCGTGTAAAAACCAGGCGTACTGGGGCAACGCTGGGGCTGGGCCGTCATGGGCAGCAAGGCGCTCGCGGTAAATCCACAGCAGCCCGGCGCACGCGCTGCGGTAGATGAAATAGTCCCGAATTGCCGGGGGCCGTGCGCGCTGCTCGCCAACAGTTGCGGCGCTGTCCAGCGGGCCTTCACCGGCCATTAACCAACCGCAGGACTCCAGCCGCTGCGGACCCGCTAGCCGCAGCAGTGGGCCTTGGTAGACCGGTCGGTTGTCCAGCGTTTGGAGCGCCAGCGCTTGTGGCAGTAGCCAGCGCGGGTACAGGGCGTCAAAACCGGGCTGGGCCGTCACAACCGCCGGTTGAAATGCACTTTTTAGGCTGTTTTTGCACTGTGCCCTTGTTTTAATTGCCTGCACAGCTATTGATTTAATAGCAAACTTAGCGGGCACCCAGCGCTGCATATGCTCAGGCCGGTGGTCGGCGCAGCCCTGCCACATCTGCACACGCTCGTTGCCCAGCCGGGCACTGAGCCGCTCGATCAGCGCCAGCGCACTGCCGCCTTTTTGACGCTCTTGCAGCAGCAAGCTGCTGCAAGCCGCCGCCGCATTGGTCAGCGGCTCGGTCACCAGCGACTGCAACGTGAGCGAATGCACCGGTGCGGCTAGGCTTTGCCGCGCCAGATGTTCAGCCACCAAACGTGTGACATGGGCCAAGTCTTGCGCCGGCTGGTCGGTGCGCACCACCAGACAGCCGGTGGGCAGCACGTCGCGCCGATTGTCTAGGTGCCAGGTAATTTTTAGGGCGCACAGCCCGCGCTGGCGGCCCAGCAGCCAGGCCTGCAGACCCACCAGCAGGCGCTGCACCCCGGTCATCAGGGCCGGGCCGTGGGTGACAAGTGCGTCAAGTTCGATTTTTTCCTCAAACTGCTCAGGCAGCACCACCCAGTCGTAATGGTCGGGCGTCGTGCCGCGCGCCTGGTCAAGCGCGCCCAACAGCGCCGCACCAAAGCGGCGGGCCACGCCGTCTCGCGGCAGCGCCACCAGGTCGTCCCAGGTGCGACAGCCGGTGCGCTCCAGCACATCTTGGTGCGGGCGCGCCGCGCTCAGGGTGTGCAGTGGCAAGTCACCCGCACGGCAAACATTTTGCGCGCTGGCTGACCGGCGCAACTGCCCAAGTGCTATCAAAGAAGTAGCACCAAAGGCATGTAAAACGACGGCAGGCGATTGATTTGACTCAAAAAACAGGCTCAAGCGCTGCCCCAGCAGTTGCTGCAGCCGGCGCAGACCACCAAACAGACGCAGGCTGGCGGTCACATCCAACACCACCGCCTCGTCGAGCAGGGCCACGCGCGGCGTGAAGCCCAGCGACACGCTGGCCACAGCCCGCTGGGCGGCGGCAGCATCCCGCTGCAGCGGCCCCGGCTCAGTGATGCAGGCTTGCAGTGCGATCCAGCGCATCACCAGGTGTGCCCGCAGTGTTAAGGGCGCCAAGACGGCTAAAAAACGGCGACAGTGCTGCCAAAGAAACAACACCAGACGCAGCAAGCGCGCTGGGCACAGCTGGGGCTGGGGCTGGGCACGCATATCCAGCACTGCGGCTGCGCGCCCGCTCCCGGCTGGCCGCCAGCAGCGCTGACAACCTCGCAGGCAAGGTGTCGAGCAGCACCGGCGCGGCCAGCGGCGGGCCTCGGCGCTTGAGCAGATGGACCTGCAAGTTGGCGCCCTGCCCGTCTGCGTCTGCAGCCGCGCTGGCGGGCGCACATGCCAGCCGCAAGCGCAGCGGCGCTGGCGACGATTCATGCTGCGCCCGCAACGCTCTGAAGACAAACAGCAGCTTGTGGTGGGTGTTCGCGGCAATTTGCAGGCGACGCAAATGGGCGCTGCGCGCATCCGGCAGCCAGGCTAGCACCACCGCGACCTCAGCGCACTGGAGCGCCTCCCGCGTGGCCCACAACAGTGCGGGCGCATTACCGGGCTCGGTCTGAACCGACAACAGCTGCGGCATGTGCAGCTGGCAAGCCCCTAACGCCGGGCCGAAAGGCAGGTAAGGCGCACCCGTCAAGGCGATTAGCGCTTGGCGCGTACCTGGGTGAGCAAAGGCTTGGGGCGCAGCCCATGGTGTCGGTGCATTCAAGGCCGCCAGTGCAGGCAGCAGCAAGCCCCATTCATGCCGGCCCGCCTGCGGCTGCAGCACCTCCACCATCGCCCCCAGCGGCCAGCCGCCGCCTGGCAGCACCCGGTTCAGCGCGGCGTAACCCGTGTCCAGCGTAGACTGGCACTGGACACTGAGCTCGCTCGCTCGCCACACCGCTGACAGGTCTGTAGCGGGCGAGCCGGGCAAGTGTGGCGGCAAAGCGGGGGTGGTGGACAACATGGGCAAGTCTCAATTTCATTGGTACTGTAATTTTATACAGTATATGACTGAAACTGCAAGCTGTGTCACCGGTGGCCATGATCGGCCACCCGCCAGCGCCACAGCTTAAAAAACACCTTGGCAGGTTGGCGCTTCAGATGTGGCGAGCAGTTCGCACCGCCAGCACCCCCGCCAGCAGCGCAATCGCTGCAAAACTCACAAACGACCAGTTGGCGATAGAGCCGCCCAGAAAGGTCCAGTCGACTTTGCTGCAGTCGCCACTGCCTTTGAAAATCATCGGGATGGCGCGCTGCAACGGAAAGTTTTCGATCATGCCGTAGAAGTCGCGCCCGCACGACGCGACTTCGGCTGGAAACCACTGCAGCACACTTTGGCGGGCGGCGACAAAAGCACCACAGGCCGACAGCAGCAGTACCAGCGCCGCCCCGGTCAGTTGTGCGCCTAGGCCACTGAACAGCGCTGTGGTGCCCGCCGCAACCGCGACCAGCACCAGCACATAACGCTGCACAATGCACATTGGGCAGGGCTCCAAACCGACAACATGCTGCAGGTAAAACCCAAACGCCAGCATGGCGACGCAGGCCGCACACACCAAAGCCAGCGCATGGCGGGTGCTGCGCACGCTTTGAGCACGAGAAGAGGTCGAAAACATCCCTGTCCTTTTGAATCAATACAGCCGCTCAGCTGAAAAATTATCTGCTGCTGGGTGCGCGCCACGTTGGGCAAACGCCGGCTTTAGCTTTGAACAAACACCCGCGCCTTTCGCGGCGTCACCACCAAGGTGTCGCCTTCTTTGAGACCCATGTCGCGGAACTGCTGCGCTGGCATTTGGGCTTCGATCAGGTTGTCGGCTAACGGGTTGTTTGCTGGGCTGGGCTCGTGCACCGGCACCAGCTCAAGCCGTGCAATCGGGCCTATGACGATAGCGCGCTCTAGTTTAGCGATGATACCGGTGCCTTTTTCCGGCCCCGATGCGTGGCCTGCCGCATAACGCTCGACTTGCAGGTCGTGCGGGCGCACATAAGCAAACGCCTTGGCGTCTTGCGCGTCGGCGTGTTCGGGTGAAGCCATGCGGATGCCCTGCACCTCGACTTCACCTTCATGCGCGCGGCCGTGAAACAGGTTCACGTCGCCCAAAAATCCATATACAAATGGGCTCGCTGGGTGGTCCCAGACCTCTTGTGGCGAGCCGATCTGCTCGATCTGGCCCTTGTTCATCAGCACCACGCGGTCAGCGACTTCCAGCGCCTCTTCTTGGTCATGGGTGACAAAAATACTGGTGACACTCAGCTCGTCATGCAGGCGGCGCAACCAGCGGCGGAGTTCTTTGCGGACCTTGGCGTCCAGTGCGCCAAAGGGCTCGTCGAGCAGCAACACCTTAGGCTCGACTGCCAGCGCCCTTGCCAAGGCAATTCGCTGGCGTTGGCCGCCGGAGAGTTGTGACGCAAAGCGGTCTGCGAGCCAGTCAAGCTGCACCAAGCCCAGCAGGTCGTGCACCTTTTTTTTAATCTCTTGCTCGCTCGGGCGCTGGCTACGGGGCTTGACCCGCAGGCCAAACGCGACATTTTCAAACACCGTCATGTGACGAAACAGCGCGTAGTGCTGAAACACAAAGCCGACTTGCCGATCCCGCACCTGCACATCGGTGGTGTCCTCGCCGCTGAACAAAATGCTGCCACGCTCGGGCGTTTCCAGTCCGGCAATGATGCGCAGCAGCGTGGTTTTACCGCAGCCCGAAGGGCCAAGCAGTGCCACCAGCTCGCCAGACGCGATGTCCAAGCTCACGTCGCCCAAAGCGCAAAAGTTGCCGAAATGCTTGCTGACGTTGCGAATTTCAATACTCATAGTGTGGGCTTTACATTTTTGCCGTTTGGGCCGAACTTGTCGAGGCCGAGCTGCAAAGAGCCCTTCGCGCCTTCAACCAGCTCAGGACTGGTCACGTTCAGGGTAAACAGCTCAATCGGATAAGCAGGCCCAGCGGCCTCAGTCTGGCGCGGCCGCTCGGTTGGGCCTTCCAAAGACACTTTGAGCGCCGCTTCTTGCTGCCACTCGGCCAGCGACTTGATGGCCAACGTCACCAGCGCCAAAATCGCCAACAGCGAGGCCACAGCGAACGCAGCAACCGACTGGTATTCGTTGTACAAAATCTCAACATGCAGCGGCAACGTATTGGTTTGCCCGCGGATATGGCCCGACACCACCGACACCGCACCGAACTCACCCATGGCGCGGGCGTTACACAAAATGACGCCGTAAATCAAACCCCATTTGATGTTGGGCAGGCTCACATACCAAAAGGTTTGCCAACCGGTAGCCCCCAGCACCATGGCGGCTTGCTCTTGTTCATTGCCTTGGGCTTGCATCAGCGGGATCAGCTCGCGGGCAATGAACGGAAAGGTCACAAACACGGTAGCTAGCACGATACCGGGAACGGCAAAAATGATTTTGATATCGTGCGCTGCCAGCCAAGGGCCAAGCCAGCCCTGCGCGCCAAACACCAGCACATACATCAGCCCCGCCACCACCGGCGAGACGGAAAACGGCAAGTCGACCAGCGTGGTTAAAAACGACTTACCCCAAAACTCATACTTGGCAATGGCCCAGGCCGCTGCTACACCGAACACCAGGTTTAGCGGCACCGAAATGGCCGCAGCAATCAGCGTCAGTTCGATGGCGCTCCAGGCATCTGGCTGGCTCAAAGCGTCCAGATAAGCCCCCAGCCCTTTACGCAAGGCTTCGGTGAACACAGCGGCCAAGGGCAGCAGTAAAAACAGCAGTACAAACACCAGCGCCACCCCGACCAGTGTGCGCCGCACAGCGGGCGACTCGGTGGCGCCGATGGCGGTGCGTGCCGGCGCAGCAAAGGCAGAAGGTTTGAGCCCGGCGCTCATGTCACGGCCCCGGCACTGCGGCGCTGCCAGGTTTGCAGCGCGTTGATGACCAGCAGCAGCGCAAACGAGATCACTAGCATCACCACAGCGACAGCCGTAGCGCCCGCAAAGTCGTACTGCTCGAGCTTGCCGATGATGATGAGCGGCGTGATCTCCGAGACCATCGGCATGTTGCCCGCGATAAAAATAACCGAGCCATACTCGCCAATCGCGCGGGCAAAAGCCATCGCAAAACCGGTCAGCAACGCGGGCGCGATGTGCGGCAAAATAATTTTAGTAAAAGTTTGCAGCCGCGTAGCACCCAGCGATGTGGCGGCTTCTTCCAATTCTTTTTCCACATCTTGTAGTACCGGCTGGACGGTGCGCACCACAAACGGCAAGCCAACAAAAATCAGCGCAATCACCACTCCTGCCGGGGTGAACGCCAGTTTGATGCCTAGCGGCTCCAGGTACTGACCCAGCCAGCCGTTGCCGGCCAACAGCGCTGTCAGCGAAATACCGGCCACGGCGGTAGGCAATGCAAACGGCAAGTCGATAAGTGCGTCCACCAGTTTTTTACCGGGAAATTTGTAGCGCACCAGCACCCAGGCCAGCAGCAGGCCAAACACTAAATTGACGCATGCCGCGATCAGCGACGCGCCAAACGTGAGCCGATACGACGCCATCACGCGCGGTGAGCTCACCGCCGCCCAAAACTGGTCCAACGTCAGACTGAAGGTTTTGAAAAACAGCGCCGAAATCGGGATCAACACAATCAAGCAGAGGTAAAACAGCGTGTAGCCCAGCGTGAGATGAAAGCCGGGCAACACCCGTTTCATGGCGCGTTTCGGTGCGCGCGCAGCGAGCGCCGCTTTGGCCGGGGAAGTCGCAGCGGCCATTGGCTTACTTGATGGTGTAGATCTTGTCGAACAGTGCGCCGTCATTGAAGTGAGCTTTCTGCGCCTCGCTTAAAGAGCCAAACATGTCTTGCACTGTAAACAGCTGCACCGGCTTGAAGGTGCTGGCGTACTTTTTCAAAATAGCTTCAGAGCGCGGGCGCAGCGCATGCCTGGCTGCAATGTCCTGGCCTTCGTCTGAATATAAATACGCCAAATACGCCTTGGCCAACTCGCTGGTGCCTTTTTTTGCCACGGTGCGTTCCACCACCGCCACCGGGTTTTCTGCCACGATGCTGACAGATGGGTAGACCGCGTCCACTTTGCCTTCGCCGAACTCTTTGTTGACCGAGACCACTTCGGACTCAAATGTCACCAGCACGTCGCCTAGGTTGCGCTGCAAAAAGGCGGTAGTGGCGTCACGGCCGCCCTTGCCCAGCACTGGCACGTTTTTGTAGAGCTTGCCCACAAATTCAGCGGCTTGCGCGTCAGTGGCGCCCTTTTTCTTGGCGTACCCCCAAGCTGCTAGGTAGGTGTAGCGGCCGTTTCCACCGGTTTTAGGGTTAACCACAATCACCTGAATCCCGGGCTTGGTCAAGTCGTCCCAGTCTTTGATGCCTTTAGGGTTGCCGTTGCGCACCAAAAACAGCATGGTCGAGGTGGTGGGTGACGCATTGGCAGGAAAGCGCTTGGCCCAGTCTTTGGCCACCACACCAACGTTGGCCAAAAACTCCACATCGCTCGAAGTGTTCATGGTCACCACATCAGCGTCCAGGCCGTCGGCTACGGCGCGCGCAATCGCGCTGGAGCCGCCGTGGGACTGATCGACTTTCACATCCTTGCCCGTGGTTTTTTTGTAGTGGGCAATAAAAGCGGCGTTGTAGTCCTTGTAGAACTCACGGGCCACGTCGTACGAGCCGTTGAGCAAGGTCTGCGCTGAGGCCAAGGTGCTGCTGGCCAGAACCAGCGCGCTTAGCGCTGTTTTAAGGTAAAAGGTCATGGTGGTGCACTAGGTCAGAGGAACAAAAACAAAAAAATCTCGGCACTCGCGGGCAGCGCCGATTGTTCATGCTGTGGTCAGTTTTCTTTGCTTTACTTGTTTGGCTGTGGCGTCATACGCAAGTAAGGACGCAGGGGCGTGAAGCCCTTGGGAAAGCGCTGCGCCAGCTCGGCCGGGTCTTGAATGCTGGGCACAATCACGCAGTCGTCGCCGTCTTTCCAATTCGCCGGCGTGGCCACTTTGTGGCTGTCGGTCAGTTGCAGTGAGTCGATGACCCGCAAAATTTCGTCAAAGTTGCGGCCCGTACTGGCAGGGTATGTGAAGGTGGTACGAATCACATGCTGCGGGTCGATGATGAACACGCTGCGCACGGTGGCGGTGGGGCCACTGGACTTCGCATTCGGGTGAATCATGTCGTACAAGTTGGCCACCGTGCGGTCCGCATCGGCCAGAATGGGGAAGTTGACAGTGGTGTTTTGCGTCTCGTTGATGTCGGCAATCCAGGTGCCGTGTTTGTCCAGCGGGTCTACGCTGATGGCAATCGGCTTGACATTGCGCTGGGCAAACTCACCGCTCAGCGCGGCAGTTTTACCCAGCTCGGTGGTGCACACCGGCGTGAAGTCTGCCGGGTGCGAAAACAGCACCACCCATGCGCCCGCCGCCCAATCGTGAAACGAGATTTTGCCGGCGGTGGAGTCTTGGGTGAAGTCAGGGGCGATGTCGCCGAGTCGAAGGGTAGCCATGGTGTGTTCCTTGAAGTAGATAAAGCGCAGTCGAGATAAATTACTCCCGAGTTGCCCCAGGGTGGCCGGCGCGGACAATAACCTGCGCCAGGCAAGCCGTCGATTGTGAAGCTATTTGTCCGCCGCCCAGCGGTTCAATGGCTTTTTAGCGTTGCTCTGCACAATGCCGCGCGGTCTGCGGCAGTACGGATTCGGGCGATTCACCACACTTGGCATAAGCCGAGCTGCCGTTATTTTGGTGGTTTTGGCTAGTTTTTTAGCCAAACAGTGCTCAGGCCGTCGTTTTTACTTGCTAGGCAGCTATTTATTTAATAGCACTGATTCGCAATGTGTTTTGCATCGGGAATTGGCATCACAGCTCGTTGATGCCGCAGCTGACGCCCTGGCCAGCACATCCGCTGCCAAACGGCGTAGGGGCCACCGAAAGCGGCGCGGCTTAAACTCAGTGCCTCGGCATTGCGGCCCAGCGTTTACCTGCCGTTCAGGTTTGTGGTCTGCCCTCCCCTTTTTCATAAGCGCCCGCCCACTCATGCCATTTTCATCACAGGGCTTATCGCCAGCTGTTTTTTCTACTTTGCCGCCCGACGTGCGGGCAGCGTTGTCAAATGCGGTGACGGCGCTGGGCTACCGCGTTGCCACCGCGGTTCAGCAGCAGGCGATTCCTGCCATTTTGCAGGGGCGTGATGTGTTGGCGTCGGCGCAAACCGGGTCGGGCAAAACGCTGGCTTACGCCCTGCCCTTGCTGGCGCAACTCCTTAGCGCGCCTGCGCCGCCTGCCAGTGCGCTGGCACGCCAGCGCACACTGGGCGCGCTGGTGTTGGTGCCGACGCGGGAGCTGGCGGTACAGGTCGGCGACACCTTGACTCAGTTGAGCCGCCCGCTGGCGCGCAAGGTAAAAATCGCAGTAGTGTTTGGCGGGGTGTCGATCAACCCGCAAATGATGAACCTGCGCAGCGGCGCGCATTTGGTAGTGGCCACACCCGGCCGGTTGCTGGACCTGCTGGCCCACAATGCGGTGAGCTTGGCCACGGTGGGCACGCTGGTGATGGACGAGGCCGACAAGCTGCTGGACCTAGGCTTTGGCCAAGAGCTGACGCGCATCTTGGCGCTGCTGCCGGTGCGGCGGCAAAACCTGTTTTTCTCAGCTACGCTCCCGCCTGCCGTCCAAACGCTGGCCGCCCGCATGATGCACGAGCCACTGCGCATTGAGGTGGCACCAGCCGAACACGCCACACCAGAGATCACACAGCGCGCCATTGAGGTGGACGCACAGCGCCGAACCCAACTGCTGCGCCACCTGGTGCAAACTGAAAAATGGCCGCGCGCATTGGTGTTTGTAGCGACCAAGCACGCCGCTGAAATCGTGGCCGACAAGCTGCGCAAGGCCCGCATTGAAGCTGAGCCTTTTCATGGTGAGTTAAGCCAGGGCAAGCGCACGCAGGTGTTGCTGGACTTTAAAGCCAGTACCGTGCAGGTAGTGGTGGCAACCGACGTGGCAGCGCGTGGACTGGACATTGCCCAATTGCCGGTGGTGGTGAACTACGACCTGCCCCGCTCGGCGGTGGACTACACCCACCGCATTGGCCGCACCGGCCGCGCTGGTGAAGCCGGGCTAGCAGTGAGCTTTGTCACTGCCGACGGGGCGGCGCACTTCAAGCTGATTGAAAAGCGCCAAAAGATGGTGCTTGCGCGTGAGCAGGTGGCAGGGTTTGAGCCGGTGGATGTGCCGGCGCTGAATTTGGCAGACCCCGAGTCCACAGGCGGCGTCAAAGGCAAGCGGCCCAGCAAGAAAGACAAGCGGCGCGCGGCGACGAACTGAGCGCACCAAGTTTGTCAATACTGACTAGCCCGATCAGGTTGATCTGATCGATTTATTCGTCGTCGTCGTCGAGTCCCGGGTGAGCTGTACCGGCTGGCGTGTTGGCGGGCCGCGCCAGCCGGTGGCCCGGCTTGGCGAGAACTTCGACATAGAACTGCGCGTTGTCGGCGCCGATAAGTGCGTCAATAAAACTGAACAACTCGGCCAGGTGCACTGGCGCCGCTACGGCGTCAGTAACGCCTGACTTACAGTCAAAATCCCAAAAGTCCACGCCTTTGGGCAGGGGTTTGGCCCGTTCACGTTTGATGTACTTGCGAATGTCGTGCTTGCTGGCTTCGCTAAGGCGGTCACGGTTTTTGCCTTCAACGGCGAGCAGGTAGGTTTTTTTCATGGCGTGAGAAGTAAAGGTGTCGCGAGGGGGTCGATGCAGCAAAACACCGCGTCACACAACAAAAAAATGCCCGCCCAACAGGGCAAGGCATTGCAATTTGCAAGCGCAACAAAGCGCAGTTTTGGGCTGTCAGGCTACTGGCCAGCAGCGGCTTTGGCAAGGATTTCGTCGAGCGCTTTGCACGATGGTGCACAAACTGCTTGGGACTTACCCAGCACTTTTTTCGTGCCCATCAAAGAGCGGGCCCGGTGCTTGCCACACAAAAAGCAGGACATAGTGGCGGCACCAAACGAGGTAGTCGCAGCAAATGGCGAGCCCGACACCTTGGACTTGTAGCGCAGGCCGTCCGCGAGGACAGCAGTTTTAGCGTCAGCTCTTGCCATGGTTTGAATCTTCCTAGGGTTGTGTGGTGAGGTGCGTCTGGCCACGCGCAGGTGGGTGACCCGGCGCTTTAAAAGGAAGCCCGCTTGACGCCGGCCTCACACGCATGGGAGATTTTAACCGCTTCCCACACGCCACTGGGCTTTGGGGGTGCTACTGATTTAGCAGTACAAAACATTTGCTGCGCCGGGCTTGCGGCGACCTGCGGGCGAAAGCCCGGGGCAACGCTGCCAGCGTCGGCAAAGCGGGCTTGCTCAGCGATTGCTCAGCCGCCAAGAGCCGGGCCACAACCACCGAGCCAAAACCCGTCAGTGCAGCGTCCAGCCGAGTAAACCCGGCGGTATGACTTGAAAGGTTGATAAAGTCACGGGCAAATGTTTTGTGTATTTTTTCTTAAAAATGCAAACACGACGCATTTTTGAAAAAGTTGAAAAACTCGAAAAGCTTGAACGCAAGAACGAATATAAATTCAGCTTTTAACTACAAATACATTTTTTAGACCACGAAAGAGCCCATCACATGACCCGTCTCGTCCAATGCATCAAGCTGGGTAAACAAGCCGAGGGCCTGGACTTCCCGCCCTACCCTGGGCCGTTGGGCAAACGGCTGTGGGAAGAGGTTAGCAAACAAGCCTGGGCTGAGTGGATGAAACAGCAAACCATGCTGGTCAATGAAAACCGGCTGAACCTAGCGGACGCTCGCGCCCGTCAGTACTTGGCTCGCCAGATGGAAAAACATTTTTTTGAAGGCGGTGCCGACGCCGTGCAAGGCTACGTGCCGCCCAGTGCCTGACACGCCAGCGCTGGCCAGCGTGAGCCGGCTGGCCATTGCACCGGCCAGCTGGTGTGACTTTTTTGCCCAATGGCAGGCGCTACGGCAAGGCCCACCGGCGCTGCGCTTGAACTATGTGGTGGTCAACCCACCGCCCTGGCCGCCAGCTGGCGCGGCCGATAGCGTGGGTACTGGACGATTTGCAATTGAATCGCGTCGCCTTGCGTTTGAGCCGATGGCCCGCGCTCTTGATGCCAACTTATGGGGTTTGTTGCCCGGCTTTCACCGGCTGAGCTTTGATGATGGCCGGGTACTGCTGACCGTCTGCGTGGGCGAGACCCTGGCTATGCTGCGTGAACAGGCGTTTACTGCGGACAGCGTTTTGCTTGACTTCGACGCCGCACCTGCGGACAGCCTGCGTTACCTGCTCAAAGCGCTGGCGCGTTGCTGTCGATTGGGCACACGCTTGGCGGGCGCTCAACAGTCGGTCAGCCCGGCGGCGCGCAAAGCGCTGACGCAGTCCGGCTTTGTTGTTGACGCTGACTGCGATGCAAACGCCGTTGACAGCGCTATCAACGGCAACAGCGGCAATACTGCTATCAACAGTCCGGCCTGGCACGCCCGGTATGCGCC
>JAYULP010000043.1:0-2611 GCA_043763445.1 Polaromonas sp. | reverse complement strand
CCCGATTGCCGGTTTGGGTGTGCTACATTTTTTTTGGATGCGGGCAGGTAAAAATAATTTTGCTGAAGTGTTTGTCTACGCCGCAATTATTGCGTCGCTGTTGGGCTGGCGCATACTGCAGTTTTACAAGAAAAAAAGCGCCAGTCGGCAAAAAATCTATCTGCGTCGCTATTGAAAACATAGCTTTAGAGGCACACTGTGCTGACCACCACGTCAGCGGCAAACCGGTTTGACCCCCCAAGCGTTACCGCCTTTCAGGGTATCTTCGCCGGGGACTGCGCAGGGTAGGTCGAGTCAGATTGCGGCAGCGATGGCAGTCGTGAAATCTCTTCAGGTGTGGACGCCTGGCTTATTGCGTGGACAGCGGCTGGTGCTGGAGCCAAAAAAAGTGGGCCTTTTTGCCCGCAGCCGCCTACTGCGGTCGCCATAAATGCGCTTGCAGCGGCAGTAAGTAGGCGCACAGGTCCATTGCCGAGGCCTAAAATTCGCGTTTGAAAATTCATGGACGGATTGTAATGACGGACCTCCAATACCAAGACCTTGCCGAAACAGCGCTCTCGGCCATCGAGCTGACCTGTGACAGGATCAATGACGACACCACCGCCGACTTGGACAGCCAGCGTACCGGCGGGATGCTCACTTTGACTTTTGAAAACCGCAGTCAAATCATCGTTAATTTGCAAAAGCCGTTGCAGGAAATATGGATGGCAACCAAAGCCGGCGGTTTTCACTACAAATTCAAAGCTAACTGCTGGTCAGATACCAAAACCGGACACGACTTATTTGCGGACCTTTCCCGCTGTGCCAGTGAACAATCAGGCCAATCGCTGCTGTTCGAGCCTCCCGCGCTTTGTCGCTGAGCGCAACCGAGCTGGGTTTACCCGGTTAGAGTTGCGCCTTAATTTTTAAACAGGTCGAGAATGCGTTTGCGCTCATCCGAGGGTGGCAACACGCCGATTGGTGCGCTAGCCGCTGGCGGCGGTGTGGCAGCGTCTGCTGCTGAGCTGGACGAGCCAGCGTCTTGGCCACCTAGCGCACTGACACCTGCGCCGCGCGCATATTCGTTGTAGTACCACTCGCCGCCAGCGTGTACCACCCCCTCTGGCGCTGGGTACTCGGTCACCGGAACGCCTTTTAAGGCGTACTCCATATAGTTGATCCAGATCGGCAAACTTAAGCCGCCACCGGTTTCCCGGTCGCCCAGCTTCTTCGGCGTGTCGTAGCCCATCCATACTGCTGCTGTAAGCGTGGGCTGAAAGCCCACAAACCAGGTGTCGATGGAGTCATTGGTAGTGCCAGTTTTTCCGAAAAGGTCAGCTCGCTTGAGCATGGCCTGGGCTTTGGCAGCCGTGCCAGACCGCGCCACCTCTTGCAGCAAACTGTCCATAATGAACGCGTTACGGGCGCTAATAGCCCGAGTCGACTCGTTTAACGCAGAAGGTTTGGCTTCCAGCAAGACCTTGCCGCGCTGGTCTGTGATTTTTGAGATGAGGTAGGGATTCACCCGGTAGCCGCCATTGGCGAACACTGAGTAGGCAGTAGCCATTTGCATAGGTGTGACTGAGCCCGCACCCAACGCCATCGTCAGATAGGCCGGGTGTTTTTCTGCTTCAAAACCGAAGTGCGTAATCCAGTCTTGGGCATACCGCGCACCAATCGACTGAAGAATCCGAATCGAGACCATGTTTTTAGATTTCTTCAGGCCGGACCGCAGGCTCATTGGGCCGTCAAATGTGCCGTCGTAGTTTTTGGGCTCCCACGGCTGACCGCCCGTCACGCCAGCGTCGAAGAACAGTGGCGCGTCGTTCACCACTGTCGCGGGGGTGAACCCGCGCTCCAGGGCAGCGGAGTAAATAAAAGGCTTAAAGCTCGAGCCTGGCTGTCGCCAAGCCTGGGTCACATGATTGAATTTATTTTTGGTGAAGTCAAAGCCGCCGACCAGTGCCCTGACGGCACCGTCACGCGGATCAAGCGCAACAAACGCGCCTTCGACTTCGGGCAACTGGGTAATTTCCCACGTTCCCTTAACCATCTTGGCAATCCGAATCAGCGCGCCACGCCTAAGTTTGATGTTCGGCCCCGCTTTATCGGCCAAACCGGACTGTGCTGGCTTCAGGCCTTCACCTGTAATTTCAACTGTCTCACCGCCCGAGCGCAGAGCTAAAACCCGTTTCGGATTTACCTCTAGAACCACAGCCGACATAACGTCGCCGTTGTCTGGGCTGTCGGCCAAGGCATCGTCTACCGCATCTTCTACTTCAAGCGGGCTCGAAGGCATATCAATAAACCGCTCGGGGCCCCGGTAGATTTGTCGCCGCTCGTAGTCCATGATCCCCTTGCGAAGCGCTTTGTAGGCAACGCTTTGGTCGCTGGACTTCAGTGTGGTGTAGACATTAATGCCGCGCGTGTAAGTATCTTCGCCATACTGTTGGTAGACCAGCTGGCGAACGGTTTCCGCCACGTATTCGCCATGAATGCGTCCTGACGCTACAGCCGTTTTCACGGTGATGTCTTCAGCCTTCGCAGCGATTGCTTGTGCGCTGGTGATGAACCGGTTTTCTTCCATTCGCTCAATGATGTAGAGCTGCCTTGCACGCGCGCGTTTCGGATT
>JAYULP010000042.1:0-15706 GCA_043763445.1 Polaromonas sp. | reverse complement strand
CAAGCGCAAGGGCAGGCTTTTCGCCACGGTTTTTTTGACCAGTCAGCCCAACTCTGGCGCGAAGATGGCACCCTGATGGCGACCAGCCACCAGCTCGTTTATTTCAAGCAGTAGTTTTATTTCCCCTCTTTTTGGAGACACCATGACCGATGTGAGCGCCCCGCAAGCCGATATTTTGAGCCACACCGATGCCGGCGTGATGACGCTGACCATTAACCGCTTGGACAAAAAAAACTCGATCACCGCCAGCATGTACACCTTGCTGGCCGACGCCCTTGAGGCGGCCAAAGCCGACCCCTGCGTGCGGGCCGTCGTGATTCAGGGCCATGAGACGATTTTTTCAGCCGGCAATGACATTGGCGACTTTTTAAACACGCCGCCAGCCGCAGCTGACGCGCCAGTGTTTCGCTTTTTACGCGGCATTGGCAGCTTCCCCAAGCCGATTGTGGCCGCTGTGTGCGGCCCCGCGGTGGGCATTGGCACCACCTTGTTGCTGCATTGCGACCTGATCTATGCCGGCGACAACGCAGCGTTCTCGATGCCCTTTGTCAACCTTGGGCTGTGCCCGGAAGCCGCCTCCAGCCTGCTGGCGCCGCAGTTAATGGGGTACGCGCGCGCGGCTGAGGCGCTGCTGTTGGGCGAGCCGTTTACCGCTGAATCCGCGCTGGAGATGGGCTTGATCAACCGTATCGTGCCGCCCGCTGAGGTCAACGCCCTGGCTCAGCGCCAAGCCCAAAAGTTGGCCGCCAAGCCGATCAGCTCGCTAATAGAGACCAAGCGCCTGCTGAAAAAAAGCAACGCCCCAGTGCTGGCCGAACGCATTGCCGAAGAAGCCCATAGCTTTGGCCGTATGCTGTCTGAGCCGGCGGCCCGCGAGGCGTTCACCGCCTTTATGCAAAAACGGCACCCAGACTTTTCGGCGCTATGACCGGTTGCTTTTTTAGCGTGTTGCAGCGCTTTTTAAGCGCGCTTAATCTCGCTCAATCTCGTTTAATCGCCTAACTGGCCATTAGCCCGCTTCTTCACTTCTTCGTGTGCTATTTATTTAATAGCTACCGACCGTCGGGCATGTCGGGCACGGCTGATTGCGCCCAATCAAGTCATCACCGGGCCTGCCCTGTGCATTCGCGCTGCGCTTGTCCAAGCCTGCCCGCAGCAGTCAAAGCCCTCGACAAGCCTGAGGCGAGCGGGAAAACAGTGTGGCCACCCCGCGCCGCTGGCTCAATCAGCACCCGCTAGCCCGGCGAGCCGCGCGATCAGTGCTGCTACCGCTTGCAGCCGCGCAGCCTGCACCAGTGCGCCAACAGCTGGCCCGGTCAAGCCAGCGGCTTGCGCTTTAGCTGCCAGCGTGTGCGTGACCACGCCAAGGCTGGCGGCTTGCACCTGCAACAAAAACGCCCGCTGGGGATAGCCTGCCGCCACGTCGCTGGCGGGACGGTCAGCGCAAAAAGCGCAGTGGCTCGCCAGCAGCAGCTCTGCGAAGCGGGCCGGCTGGCGAATCGCGTCGCAGCGCGCAAGCAGCGCGACCAAGGCGTGTGCGTCAAGCGCCGCGCTGTGGTCAATCGTGGCGCGCTCGCGCAGCAAGGTGCCCGCCAATGCCTTGCAGTCGGCGGGCACGCGCAGGCGGGCGGTCAGCGGAGCTAATGCGGCGGCGTTCGCCAAGTCAAGGCACAGGCAGGCAAAGCGTACTGTCAGTGGGGCGTGCAGTGTGGCGGCATAGGCCACAGCGGCCCAGCCAGGTAACGCCGGTGCGGCCGCTGCGGATGTATCGGCAGCCGGGGTGGTTGCAGCGGCCGCTGGGGCCGCACTTGCTGGCGCTGTGGCCAGGCGCTGCGTTAGCTCAGGCAGTAGCCGGGCCAGCGCGCCGCTGTGCTGCAGCACCGTTAGCATGCGCTGCGGTGCCGTGGTCATCAAGCCCTTGGCGAGTTCTTGCCACACCCGTTCGGCTACCAGCGCATCAACCTCGCCGCTGGCCACCATTTGCTGCATCAACGCCAAGGTTTGCGGCGCAACTGAAAAGTCTGCAAACCGGGCAGCAAAACGCGCCAGCCGCAAAATACGCACAGGGTCTTCGGCAAAGGCGTCGCTCACATGGCGCAGCACTTTGGCCTGAATGTCGTTTTGGCCGCCATAAGGGTCAATCAAGACTGAAAAATCGGTCTTTTCAAGGCTTTTTGAGCGGTAAGCCCGTGTGTTTATTACCTGCGCAGCTATTGAATTAATAGTAAGGTCGCGCCGCGCCAGGTCTTGCGCCAGCGTCACGTCAGGCGCGGCATGTACCGCGAAGCCTTGGTAGCCGCGGGCTGTTTTGCGTTCGGTGCGGGCCAGCGCGTATTCTTCGCGGGTTGTGGGGTGCAAAAATACCGGAAAATCGCGACCCACCGGCACAAAGCCTTGGGCCACCATGGCCTCGGGGGTGCTGCCCACCACGACCCAGTCGCGGTCGTGAACCGGCAGGCCCATCAAGGCATCCCGCACCGCACCGCCGACCAGGTAGATGTCCATCAACTCGGCCTAGCGCTGCAGCCGGTGGAGCGCTTTAAGAGCCAAAAAATCGGCCTTGGCCAGCGCAGCCGCTGTCCAGGCCGTCACGCTGGGCAACCCGGCTACACGCTGCCCATAGCCGGCGACAACGGCGGGGGCAAGCCGCGCAAAAGTTCTCAAGCGCCTGCCCACCGGCGCAAAGTAGGCGTCGACCGCCGAGAAATCGCCAAAAAGCATCGGCCCGCCGTGCTCGGCCAGCAGGTCGCCGCACAGCCGTGCGCCGCTGCGCTGGACATCGGCGCGCGCAGCGGCGTTGTCACGCCAGATCAGCTGGCCCCAGGTGTGCAGGTCCGCTGCAAGGCTCATGCCGCAGGCCGAGCGCAGCGCGCCAAAGCCGCTGTGCAGCCCAGCGCAGACGCGGCGCGCCCAAGCGCGGGCCTGGACCGCTGGCGGCCACAGGTTTTGGTCAGGAAATTGCTGCGCGAGGCATTGGGCAACGACCCGAGTGCCCCGCACCGCCAAGCCGTCGGCTACCAGCGCGGCTGCCTTGCCCAGTGGGTTAGCGGCGGTGATGGTTTTTTTAAGCGCCGACGGCGGCGCAAAGCCGTCAACGCGCATGGCCGCCTCGTCAAACGCAAGGCTGGCTTGGGCGGTCAACGCCCGGGGCCGCATCAACCAGGAGGCGTAGTTTTTACTGCCGATGTAGAGCCTGAGCAGAGTGGTTTGCATGGCAGTTTGCAGCGCGGTGAAAGGGCGTTGGGGGCGCGTTGGAACGGCAGTAGGGGCTTTGGTGCGCCAGCGGCCGCACAGCTCAATGGATGCTGATGGCCGCAGCTATTAGAGCCGGCAGCGCCGCCGGGAACCGCCTCAAAACCTGCCGGCGGTTTTACGCTTGGCCATCAGGCCGCTACGCAGGCCGCGCGCGCCGAGGTAGGTGGGGGCAATGGCGCTCAGGCTGGCGGCGGTAATGCCCAAGTCGCTGAGGTCATGCGCATGGCCGCTCGCGACGTTGTCGGTCTTCATGGCGTCAAGGTTGTCGCGGCTCATGAGCGGCTCACCCGGGGCTAGCTCCATGAGGCGGGCTTGCAGCCGGCCCAGAGCGTCGGGCAGCCCAAACACCGGCCGGCCTTGGCCCCGGTTGATGCCGGCGTAGCGGCCTGCCAGCTCCACGAGTTCTTTGAGGGTAAACACATCCGGGCCAAACGCCTCGTAGGCGTGGCCAAAGGTGCTGTGGTCGCTGGACTGTAAGCAAGCCAGCACGGCGCTGGCCACGTCTTGCACCCACACCGGTTGGAACCGCGCCGAAGCGCTGGCCAGCGGCACTACCGGAAACAACGCCTGCAGGCTGGCAAAGGTGTTCAAAAACTTGTCTTCAGCGCCAAAAATCACACTGGGACGAATCAGGGTCAAGTCAAGGTTTGCGCTCTGCAGAACCGCTTCACCCCGTGCCTTGCTGCGCTGGTACATCGACGCAGAGTGGGCACTGGCGCCCAGCGCGCTGAGATGCACCAAGCGGCGCACGCCAGCTTGGGCGCAGGCCGCCGCCAAGGTGGTGGGCAGCTGCACATGGGTGCGCTCGAACGCCGCCTCGGTGCCATGCAGGATGGCCACCAAATTGACCACTGCGTCGTGCCCGGCCAGCAGGCCAGCTAGGGCCTTGGCATCGTGCACATCGGCTTCGAGCACATCGACCAGCGGCAGCATTTGCAGATGCGCTGCATTGACGCGGCGCCGTGTGGGTACCGTGGCGCGGCATTGCCAGGCGGTTAACTTTTCGCAGACATGGCGGCCAACAAAGCCGGTGCCACCTAAAACAAGAACTTTTTTCATGGTGTTAATTTAGCTTTCTGAACCGAGTTGATGTTTGCCGGGGCGGCAAAAACCGTTAGTTTGAAGCGGTTTGTAGTAGTTTGAAGTAATTTTTAAGCCAAAAACAGTGCTAGCCGTGGTTTTAACTGCCTAATAAGCTATTAAAGTTGTAGCAAGCTAAGGTAAGCTTGCGGCAATTTTTTGTGGTCGGCCAGCGTCGTCAATCGCTACATAGGTCAAGCTGGCTTCGGTGACTTTGATGTATTTGCCCTGCGCCCGAAAGCGTTCAGCATAAACCTCAACCTGCACCGTAATCGAGGTGGTGCCAATGCGGCTGACGCTGGCAAACAGCGACAAAATGTCACCCACGCGCACCGGCTGCTTAAACACAAACTCATTGACGGCAACCGTGGCGATTCGGCCCTCCACATGGCGCGCCGGCAGCACCGAGCCTGCCAGGTCTACCTGGGCCATGACCCAGCCGCCAAAAATATCGCCATTGGCATTGCAGTCCGCTGGCATCGGGATGACCTTCAGCACCAAGTCCTTGTCGGTGGGCAAGCTAGCGGCCAGCCGGGTCAGCCGCGCATCAACACCTTGGCGGGCAGCTTGCGCCTTCAAGGCGTCGGCAATGCCCAGTGGCGCGGTTTGAGCCGTGTGGTTAAGCGGGGTAGCACCCTGGGTTTCAGCGGGCATAGGCACAATCCAAGGAAAAAATGGGCGACTAACGCCCAGTTGACTCAAGCCACCACACGCTAGCAGAGCTGGCGCAAAATAACCCGGCACACTGTGGCGACGCTAACCGTGCTGCGGCACCACACGTCGCGGCCATGCCGTCGGGCCGGTTTTGCGTCAGCTCGGGCCGGCACTAACCCAATGATTGTCCGCTAATGCGCGCCCTTGCTTCTAACGCCGAGCCCACGGCTGTGCCACTGCCAAACTCAAGCTTGCCGCCGAGCGCAGCAGTGCGCTCGGACCGGGACACGCTCAAACGTCTTTTCCCCTACCTGTGGGAGTACAAGTGGCGGGTAATCGCTGCGTTGGGCTTCATGGTGGGCGCCAAAATGGCTAACGTCGGCGTGCCCTTGCTGTTGAAAAATCTGGTGGACACCATGAACATCAAGGCCACCGACCCCCAAGCGCTGCTGGTGGTGCCGGCGGCGCTGTTATTGGGCTACGGCCTGCTGCGGCTGTCCACCACTTTGTTCACTGAGCTGCGGGAGTTGGTGTTTGCCAAAGCCACTGAGGGCGCGGCACGGCGCATTTCGCTGGAGGTGTTTCGCCACCTGCATGCGCTCAGCCTGCGCTTTCACCTGGAGCGGCAAACCGGCGGCATGACCCGCGACATTGAGCGCGGCACCCGCGGCGTGCATTCGCTGATTTCGTACTCGCTCTACAGCATCATCCCAACGCTAATTGAGGTCACGCTGGTGCTCAGCCTGCTGGCGGTGAAGTTTGACGTCTGGTTTGCCGGCATCACCGGCGTTGCGCTGGTGTTCTACATTTTCTTTACCGTCACTGTCACCGAGTGGCGCACCCAGTTCAGAAAAGCCATGAACGAGATGGACTCGTCAGCCCACAGCCGCGCGATCGACTCCTTGCTGAACTACGAAACCGTCAAGTACTTCAACAATGAAGAGTTTGAAGCTCGCCGCTACGATGAAAACCTGCTGCGCTACCGCCAAGCGGCCGTCAAAAGCCAGAGCACGCTGAGCCTGCTCAACGCCGGCCAGCAGCTGATCATTGCCATCGGCTTGGTGGCCATGCTGTGGCGGGCCACTCAGGGCGTGGTGGACGGCCGCTTGTCGCTGGGCGACCTGGTGATGGTCAACGCTTTCATGATCCAGCTCTATATTCCGCTGGGGTTTTTGGGCGTGATTTACCGTGAAATCAAGCAAAGCCTGACGGATCTGGACAAGATGTTCACGCTGCTGGAAAAGGAGCGTGAAATTGCCGATGCACTGGGCGCGCAACCGCTGAACGTCAGCGCTTCACCGGCCGTGCGGTTTGACAGCGTGAGCTTTGCGTATGAGGCAGCGCGGCCCATTTTGCACGGCATCAGCTTTGAAATTCCCCCCGGTAAAACCGTTGCAGTGGTGGGCTCGTCCGGGGCCGGCAAGTCCACGCTGGCGCGGCTGTTGTACCGTTTTTATGACGTGCAGCAGGGCGCCATCACCATCGGCGGGCAAAACATCAAAAGCGTCACCCAGGCCAGCGTGCGGCGGGCCATCGGCATCGTGCCCCAAGACACGGTGCTGTTTAACGACACGGTTGAGTACAACATCGCCTACGGCCAGCCGGGCGCTACCCACGCCGAGGTGGTCGCAGCGGCCCGGGCGGCGCGCATTGATGACTTCATCAGCAGCACCCCGCTGGGCTACCAGACCATGGTGGGCGAGCGGGGGCTCAAACTGTCCGGGGGTGAAAAGCAGCGGGTGGCTATTGCCCGCACGTTGCTGAAAAACCCGCCGGTGGTAATTTTTGACGAGGCGACATCAGCCTTGGACTCGGCCAATGAGCGCGCCATTCAGGCTGAGCTGAAAACGGCGGCTCAAAACAAAACCACGCTGGTGATCGCGCACCGCCTGTCGACCGTGGTGGACGCGCACGAAATTTTGGTGATGGAGGCGGGCCGTATCGCCGAGCGCGGCACCCATGCCCAGCTGCTGGCGCTGCAAGGGGTGTACGCCCGCATGTGGGCACTGCAGCAGGCCGGCGGCGACTAACCCAACCCGTCGGGGCTAAGCGGGCCGGCTTACGGTGCTGGCTTTTCTGGGTGGGTGATGCGGTTAATTCAGCTAACCCGGCCCGCGGCGATGAAAACATAAATTTTTTGCTCGCTCTGCGTTCGTCGAGAGGTTTGTCTGTCGTGGGGCCGGCGGTAACAAGTGCAGAGCAAACGCAAAGTGAGCGCAGCGCTGACACTGCCGCTAACCCGCGCGGTAAATACAAAGCTTGCGCGGCTGGCCGCAGCCGGTCGGTTTGATGCGCCACCCTGCCCACGCGTTTGGCTCGCTGTGTGCGCCAGTGCAGGGCCGCTGCAGCGCTAAACATGGGGCCAAGCGTGAGGTGATGTGTGAAGGGGGGTATGAAGTGGTTTTCCCGCTGGTGTGGGCAGCGGCGCTCTCGCATAATTGAGCGATGGAAACCAAATGGCTCGAAGACTTCGTCAGCTTGGCTGAAACCCGCAGCTTTAGCCGCTCAGCCACGCTGCGGCATGTCACCCAACCGGCATTTTCGCGCCGCATTCAAGCGCTTGAAGCCTGGGCCGGAACGGACTTGGTGGACCGCAGCTCGTACCCCACGCGACTAACGCCTGCGGGCGAGACGCTCTACACCCAGTCGCTTGACATGCTGCAAGGCCTGCAGTCCACCCGCGCCCTGCTACGCGGCCACACGGCAGCCGGTAAAGGCGTCATCGAGTTTGCCGTGCCGCACACGCTGGCGTTCACTTTTTTCCCGGCCTGGGTCAGCAGCCTGCGCGAGAAGTTCGGCCCGATCAAAAGCCGCCTGATCGCGCTCAATGTGCACGACGCAGTACTGCGACTGGTCGAAGGCAGTTGCGATCTGCTGATTTCCTACCATCACGACTCCCAGCCATTTCAGCTCGACGCAAACCGCTATGAAATGGTGTCATTGGGCCGTGAGGTACTGGCGCCTTTTGTGCGGCCCAACGCACTGGGTGAGGCCGAATTCAGCCTGCCGGGCCGCGCAGGCCAGCCCTTGCCGTATCTCGGCTATGCGCCAGGCGCCTACCTTGGACGGGTGGTGGACTTGATCCTGAAGCAATCAACAACCGCTATTCACCTAGACCGGGTCTACGAGACCGATATGGCCGAAAGCCTCAAAGCAATGGCCCTGGAAGGTCACGGCATTGCATTTTTACCGCTCAGTGCGGTTAAAAAAGAGCTGCGAGCCAAAAAACTCGTCAGTGCCTGCAGCGCTGTGGCGTTGAAGTTAGAGATGACGATGGACATTCGGGTCTACCGCGAGCGCTCATCTGGCAAAGGCACAGCCAAAAGCAGCGTGGAGGCGCTGTGGGCGTACTTACAAAGTCAGGCCGCAACCGCCGCTAAGTAGTTACCCTTTGTCACTATTAACAATGTGCATAGTTGTGCGCTGAATCGGCATTGGTGTTTCATCGCGCCGAAATCTACAGTCTGCAACGCTGCAAAGTCCAATAAGGCAGGGCAAGGGCCAAAAGACGGCTTTCAAGCCAGTCAGTCACCTTCAAATCGACGGCCACATCAGTCGGGATTTTTCGGCGAAAGTGCCTCAAATACTGGGAACTTATCGGGTAAACCTTGGTTCAAGTTGCGCTCCAGGTCCCTAGAATGCTGTAACTTTTCTTTACTAACAGGAGTTTTCATGAAATTCACCATCGTCGCTTTAGGCGTTGCTCTTTTGGCCACTGGCGCCGCTTACGCTCAAAGCACCGATACGCTGGCCAAAGTCAAAGGCTCTGGCGTAGTCACCATGGGCGTGCGTGAGTCCTCGGGCGCGTTGTCCTACACCTTGGGGGACGGCAAGTACACCGGCTACCACGTTGAGATTTGCCAAAAAATTCTGGCGAATTTGGAAAAAGCGGCTGAGCGCAAGCTGGAAGTCAAATACCAGCCGGTGACATCGCAAAACCGGATTCCGTTGGTACAAAACGGCACGGTTGATATTGAGTGTGGCTCCACCACCAACAACCTTGCGCGCCAAAAAGACGTCACCTTTGTAAACACCACCTACGTCGAAGAAGTGCGTATTGCGGTGAAGGCTGACTCTGGCATCACCTCGGTGCCGCAGCTCAATGGCAAAACCATTGCCACCACCACCGGCACTACGTCGGTCCAGACGCTGCGTAAAAACAAGCGCGCCACTGGCGTCGAGTTCAAAGAAATCTTCGGCAAAGACCACGCTGACAGCTTTTTGCTGCTGGAGTCGGGCCGTGCTGATGCCTTTGTGATGGACGGCTCCATCTTGGCGGGCAACATCGCCAACGCCAAAAATCCAAAAGGCTTCAAACTGGTCGGTGAGCCCCTGAGCGTGGAGCCAATTGCCATCATGATTCGCAAAGACGACCCGCTGCTCAAGCGCCTGGCCGACGATACGGTCAACGGCATGATCAAGTCCGGCGAGCTCAACAAGTTGTGGACCAAGTGGTTCATGTCGCCTATCCCGCCAAAAAACGTCACTATTGGCTTGGCACTGAGCGACGGCACGAAAGCGGCCTGGGCCACGCCCAACAACAAGCCGGCTGAAGACTACGCACAAAAGTAAAGCAGCCTAGCGGCTGAGTCCAGCGAACAACAACCCCGCCTCTTCACTACAGGGCGGGGTTTGTTATTTGCTGGCGTACTGGCAGGCCCGGTCAAACGGACATGTCGGTCATCACAACCCAAAAGAAAATAAGCCAGGAGTCACCATGAGCTGGGATTGGAAAGTATTTTTGCAGGACGACGGCGGTGGCCGCACCTACTTGCAGTGGATGTTTGATGCGTGGGGCTGGACACTGGCGGTTGCTGGCGTGTCTTGGGTTGTTGCTATGGTGTTTGGTGCCTTGTTCGGCACCTTGCGTACCTTGCCCAACAGCCCGGTGCTGACACGGCTGGCCAACGTCTGGGTAGAGCTGTTTCGCAACGTGCCACTGCTGGTGCAAATTTTTATCTGGTACTTTGTTGTGCCCAAAATTTTTCCGGCTATGAAAGACCTGCCCAGCTTTGTACTGGTCGTGTTTGCGCTGGGGTTTTTTACCTCGGCGCGAATTGCCGAGCAGGTCCGGGCTGGCATTCAGGCCTTGCCGCGCGGGCAGCGCTACGCTGGCATGGCAATGGGGTTCACCACAATGCAAACTTACCGTTATGTGATTTTGCCGATGGCTTTTCGCATCATCGTGCCGCCACTGACCAGTGAGTCGATGAACTTGCTGAAAAATTCTTCTGTTGCATTTGCGGTGTCGATTGCCGAGCTGACGATGTTCGCCATGCAGGTGCAAGAGGAAACCTCACGCGGCGTGGAGGTCTATCTGGCGGTAACGGCCTTGTATGCGGTGTCGGCTTTCACCATCAACCGAGTGATGGCTTTTGTTGAAAAGAAGGTACAAATTCCCGGCAATGTCGTCGTTACTGCTGGTGGGGGACACTGATATGCTCGGACTTGACCTTAGCTTTTTGAACTGGGAGATGATCTCTAAGTTCGTGACCAAAGGCTTTATCTTCAGTATTCAGCTGACGGTAATTGCCACCATTGGTGGCATTGTTTTTGGTACCGTTTTGGCATTGATGCGGCTGTCGGGCAGCAAACTGTTGGTTGTGCCCGCCACCATTTATGTCAACGGCATGCGCTCTGTGCCGCTGGTGATGGTGATTTTGTGGTTTTTTCTGCTGGTGCCTGCCGGGTTTTACGCAGCTATTCCGGGCGGCAGCAACTACCGCGCTGAAATCTCAGCTGTTATTACCTTTGTTGCCTTTGAAGCCGCGTATTTCAGCGAGATCATGCGCGCCGGTATCCAGTCCATTTCGCGGGGACAAGTCAACGCCGGCCGGGCGCTGGGCATGACCTACGCCCAGAACATGCAACGCATTATCTTGCCGCAGGCGTTTCGCAACATGGTGCCGATTTTATTGACGCAAACCATTATTTTGTTTCAAGACACCTCGCTGGTTTATGCCATTGGCGCCTATGACTTGCTCAAGGGTTTCAGCGTGGCGGGCAAAATTTTTGGCCGTCCGGAAGAAGCCTATTTGCTGGCCGCTGTGGTGTATTTCGTGATGTGCTTTGGCTTGTCTTATCTCGTCAAGCGCTTGCAAACCAAAATTGCCATTATTCGTTGATCAGTTGTGCTGAAGCGCCCGGGCGTGTTCAGCCGCTGGCAACCCATTTTTTGATTGCTCAGTAGACAGGGAAAAACAATGATTCAAATGAAAGAAGTCTCCAAGTGGTACGGCGCCGTGCAGGTGCTAAACAACTGCTCGACCAACATTAAAAAAGGCGAGGTGGTGGTGGTCTGCGGGCCGTCGGGTTCGGGCAAGTCAACGCTGATTAAAACCATTAACGCGCTGGAGCCGTTCCAAAAAGGTGAAATCTATGTGGACGGCCAAGCCGTACACGACCCAAAAACCGACTTGCCAAAGCTGCGCTCGCGTGTTGGTATGGTGTTTCAGAACTTTGAATTGTTCCCCCACCTGAACGTGACGGAAAACCTGACATTGGCGCAAATGAAGGTGCTAGGCCGCAAGCCTGAGGAAGCCAAAACGCACGGCCTTAAATACCTGAACCGGGTTGGCTTGTTGGCGCACAAGGATAAGTTCCCGGGTCAGTTGTCAGGCGGTCAGCAGCAGCGCGTGGCGATTGCCCGAGCCCTGAGCATGGACCCAATAGCCATGCTGTTCGATGAGCCCACGTCGGCGCTAGACCCGGAAATGGTTGGTGAAGTGCTGGACTGCATGATGGGCCTTGCCAACGACGGCATGACCATGATGGTGGTGACACACGAGATGGGTTTTGCCAAAAAAGTCGGCAGCCGTGTGATTTTTATGGATGTTGGCGGCAAAATTCTGGAGGACTGCTCTAAGGTTGAGTTTTTCAGCCATCCTGAAAACCGTCAAGCTCGCACCAAAGAGTTCCTCAACAAAATCTTGTCGCACTAAGCGCTGCTCGGCAGCCCCGCTAAAAAAGCCTCGAACATCGAGGCTTTTTTATGCACGACGTATGCACGACGTGTAGATGTCGTGGGCCGTGCTGGCAGCAGCAGTGCAGTGGCGGCCAAGCAACAAAGCGGCGGTGCGACAATTCGCAGCATGACACCAGAGCTGCCCGCGACTGACGCTTTAATCAACCGCTTGACGTTGACCCGCCCCGATGACTGGCACCTGCATGTGCGCGACGGCGACGCACTGCACACGGTGGTGCCGCACACCGCTGCGCAGTTCGGCCGCGCTGTGATCATGCCTAACCTGCGCCCGCCGGTCACTACCGCTGCGCAGGCGGTGGCCTACCAAGCCCGCATCCAGGCTGCAGTGCCGGCCGGCATGTCGTTCCAGGCGCTGATGAGCCTGTACTTGACCGACAACCTGCCGGCCGATGAAGTTTGGCGGGCCAAAGACGCGGGTGTGGTGGCGCTCAAGCTGTACCCGGCCGGCGCCACCACCAACAGCGATGCCGGCGTAACAGACCTGCGCAAAACCTATAAAACGCTAGAAGCCATGCAGCGCGCAGGCTTGCTGCTGCTGGTGCATGGCGAGGTGACGTCGCCCGAGATTGATTTGTTCGACCGCGAAGCCGTATTTATCGACACCCAACTGGTCCCGCTGCGCCGCGATTTCCCGGAGTTGAAAATCATCTTTGAGCACATCACTACCAAGGATGCCGCGCAGTATGTCGCTGACGCCGGCGCTTTCACAGCGGCAACCATCACGGCGCACCACCTGCTCTACAACCGTAACGCCATGTTCACTGGCGGTATTCGGCCCCATTACTACTGCCTGCCAGTGCTCAAGCGTGAAACCCACCGCCAGGCGTTGGTTGAGGCTGCCACTGGCCATAACCCCCGGTTTTTCCTCGGCACCGACAGCGCCCCCCACCCGGCGCACCTCAAAGAGCATGCCAGCGGTTGTGCGGGCTGCTACACCGCCCATGCCGCCATTGAGTTGTATGCCGAAGCCTTTGACAACGCGGGCGCGCTGCACCGGCTCGAAGCCTTCGCCAGCTGCAACGGCCCCGACTTTTACAACTTGCCGCGCAACACCGGTCACATCACACTGGTGCGTGAAAGCTGGACACCACCTCAGAGTTTTGCGTTGGGTCAGGGCCTGCTCAAGCCGCTGCGCAGCGGCGAGGCCTTGCCCTGGCGCGTGGTGTGAGCCACGCCCGCTTGGCGGCAGTGAACTGGTTGCGGCCCTGGCTGGCCGAGTGGCCAGCGCCGCAGCTGTGGGGCGACGCGCTGCACAGCGTGGCCGAATGCCTCAACGAGCACGGCGCGGCACCCGTGCGTTTTGTGCCACATGCCTGCCTGCCTGCCGAGCAGGCTTATGAGCAATTTATTTTCGACACTGGCACGGTGCCTACGCGCGACAACCTGCACGACCTGTTCAATGGGCTGTGCTGGACGCGGTTTCCCCTGACCAAAGCCCGGCTCAACGAGTTGCAGGCCGAGCAGCTGGCGGCGTCTGGCGTGCAAGGTCTGCGCGGCCCGGTGCGCGACGCGCTGACGGTGTTTGACGAGAACGCCGCATTTTTGCAGGCTCCGCCGCTACTGTGGGAAGCGCTTGTGGCACGCGATTGGCAGCAGTTGTTCATCACGCTGCGGCCGCTGTGGGGCCAAGCCACGCTCACCTTGTTCGGCCATGCGCTGCTGGAAAAGCTGGTTTCCCCGCGAAAGGCGATCACTGCCCATGTCTTTGCTGTGCCGGTAGCCGCAGACATTGGCGCAAAGCGCGACGCACTCGACGCTTTCGTAGCCGCTCGGCTGAGCGCTGACGTGCTGCGGCGTAAACCTTTTGTGCCGTTACCGGTGCTGGGTGTACCCGGCTGGTGGGCTGAAAACGAGGACTTTTCTTTCTATGATGATTCTGCGGTGTTTCGCCCGCGCAGCGCACACCATAGCTTTGAGCTGTGCGGCAAAACCCGTTGACTTGAATTGCCTGATGGCCTAACAGCCTCAACGCAGCGCTGATTAGCCATAATTAGCGAAAATCAGCCCTATTGACCCTAACCGGCGCAGACCGGTGCTACCCGCTACGCTTTATGTTCACTATATTTGTGCAATTTTTTGAATACCCACTTGCCGGAGTCCGCCCATGAAACGCATTATTTTGTTTGTCTTGACCAACTTGATGGTGGTGGTAGTGCTGGGCGTGGTGGCCAGCTTACTCGGTGTTAACCGCTTTTTAACCCCCAATGGCCTGAATCTGGGCATGTTGCTTGGCTTTGCGTTGGTTATTGGCTTTGGTGGCGCGATTATTTCGTTGCTGATCAGCAAGCCGATGGCGAAATGGACCGCCGGCGTACGCTTGATTAACGCGCCGCAAAACGCGGACGAAGCCTGGATTGTCGAGACCGTCCGCAAACTTGCCACTGCAGCGAACATCGGCATGCCCGATGTCGGTATTTTTGACGGGGAGCCGAATGCATTCGCTACCGGCGCGTTTAAAAATTCGGCGTTGCTAGCCGTGTCAACCGGGCTGCTGCAGGGCATGACCCGCGAGGAAATTGAGGCCGTCATTGGCCATGAGGTCGCCCATATCGCCAACGGAGACATGGTCACGATGGCGCTGATTCAAGGCGTGATGAACACCTTTGTGGTGTTTTTGTCGCGGGTCATCGGCTATGCAGTTGACACTTTTTTGCGCCGCGGCAGCGACAACAACTCGGGCCCCGGCATGGGCTACTACATCACCACCATCGTGCTGGACATTGTGCTGGGCTTTGCTGCGGCCATCGTCGTGGCCTGGTTTTCACGCCAGCGTGAGTTCAGGGCCGATGCCGGTGCCGCGCAACTGATGGGACGCAAGCAGCCGATGATGAACGCCCTGGCCCGGCTGGGCGGTATGCAGCCCGGTGAGCTGCCGAAAACTGTGCAAGCCATGGGCATCACCGGCGGCATTGGCAAGCTGTTTTCGACTCATCCGCCGATTGAAGAGCGTATTGCTGCGCTACAAAATGTGCAGCCCGGTTAGATGTAGCCGGATTGTCATTGCGGCCTTGAGCCAAAATCCATAAAAAGGCACACGGCCAGCACCGTCCACGGGTGATTAAACAGCCGCCTTTTGCCGGCTTAGAAAGCTGCCTTTTGCCCGTCACAGGCGCAAGTCTGCAGCAGTTTGTCATTGCGGCCTTGAGCCGCAATCCATAAAAAGTGCATCACTGTCTGTCTTGCAGTCTGCGTCTTTGTCTTTGTCTTTGTCATCGGATGAAGGATTGCTATCGACGTTACCTTCTTGGTGTTCATTTCAAGGTATGATGAGATATTATAATGATTCTATTCTCTTCTATTGTTTGCTGTTTGATTCGATTCGATTCGATTCGATTAGATTAGATTAGATTTGACTCGGTATGGTATAGTTAGGTTTGTTTAGATTGTTTTGATTGTTTTCATTTTTGGTCTGTGAATCCTGTCATATTACATATGATTGCCTTGCACAATATGCATGATACTGATATTGCTTGGATGAACTAAGATTACTAATGTTGTCAATACATTCATATCTTTGTCACAGGAGTAACATGTGATACTGTCTCTGGGTCAGCTACTTACTGCCGAGTGCTATCAATTAGTGTCTCTTCTTCATTGTTGAGTGGTACATTACCATTCTCGATTGGTAACTTCGGAAGCATAACATATATGTCATTTTACATCAATAACATCGGTGGTACTATTCCGAGTACGATAAGTGGACTAACATCATTGCAGACTCTTGATCTTGAT
>JAYULP010000041.1:0-6443 GCA_043763445.1 Polaromonas sp. | reverse complement strand
ACGCCGCATCGTAGGCTTGTTGAGCTGGCCCGGCGAATGGCGAAAACTATTTGTCCGCTCGCGCTGAGCCGGCGGGGACCAGCTCAGAGCGAGCGCCGCGCTGCCGATTCATTGGCCCTTTTATGTTGGGACAGTCCGCACAACTGTTGAGACAGTCTGCACAACTCGCCGCGGTTTGCAGCCGCCCGGATTCGGGCGCTCTTCGGGCTTGCTTTTCTTGCCAGCCGGCGGCGCTATTGGCAAGAAAAGCGCCTTGCAGCGCGCCCCGCGCGGCGTGCCACCACAGCCGTGGCCACCACAGCTTTGCCAGGGCGACGCAAACCCGCCCTAAAAGGGTGGTTTGCCGGCTGAAGCCGCCTGCATAGCGGCGAGCAGGCTCGATGGTGCAACCCGGACGCTGCAACTGCCTGCCGCCCAAGGCAGCCGTGAACTGGCTGTGAGCGCGGCGCTCAGCATGAAGCGCGGGCCTGTGATACCTTCACGCCAGTTGAAAATTATGAGAAGCGATGTGACGAATATTTTGAATCAGACGGGGCCGCTGGCTCCGCACACCGATGCCGGCTATGCCAGTCGGCCATGCGCCTTGCCGGCGTGCGCGGCGGCGCTGGGCGCCGAGCGTTTGCTGGGCATGGCCTGCGGGGTAGAAAAAGAAAGCCTGCGCTCGCTCGATGGAGGCGGCTTGGCACTGACACCACATCCAGCGGCTTTGGGCTCGGCCCTGACGCACCCTAACATCACCACTGACTTCAGCGAGTCGCAGCTCGAACTGGTCACGGGAGTGCACCGCAGCGCGGATGCCGCGCTCAGCGAGCTCACGCAGGTCCATCAGTTCACTTACCGCAGCCTGGCGGCGCTGGGTGGCGAAATGCTGTGGGTGTCCAGCATGCCCTGCGGCTTGCCGACCGACGAGACCATTCCAGTGGCGCGGTTCGGCTCGTCGAACATCGGCCGGGCCAAAAGCGTGTACCGCATGGGGCTGTCGCACCGCTACGGCCGCCGGATGCAAACTATCTCGGGCATTCATTACAACTGGTCGCTGCCCGGGGTAACGAGCGAGCAATACTTTGGGTTGATTCGTAATTTTCGCCGTCAGGCGTTTTTGTTGCTGTACCTGTTTGGCGCGTCACCAGCGGTGTGCTCGAGTTTTGTAGCCGGCCGCCAGCATGCGCTGCAGCCGCTGAGCGACGGCACCATGTACATGCCGTATGGCACCTCGCTGCGCATGGGTCGCTTGGGCTACCAGAGCGACGCGCAGGCTTCACTGGCGGTCAGCTACAACCACTTGCAAGGCTACGGCGCGTCGCTGCAAGACGCCCTGACCCGCGCCTACCCGGCGTATGAAGCCGTGGGGGTGCAAAACCCGGGCGGCGACTACAACCAGTTGGCCACCACGTTGCTGCAAATTGAAAACGAGTTTTACGGCACGATTCGCCCGAAACGGGTGATTTTTCCGGGCGAGCGTCCACTGCATGCGCTGCGCGAGCGCGGTGTCGAGTACGTCGAGGTCCGCCTGATGGACCTGAACCCGTTTGAGCCGGTGGGCATTACCGCGCAAACCATGCGATTCATTGATGTTTTTTTGTTGCACTGCCTGCTCGCTGACAGCCCGCAAGACACGCCGGCTGAAATTACCGCCCTGGCCAATAACCAAGACCTAACAGCAGCCCGTGGCCGTGAGCCTGGCTTGCAGCTCGAGCGCGCTGGCCAAAGCGTCAGCCTGCGCGACTGGGGCGGCGACATTGTGCGCGCTTGTGCCCCAATTGCTGCAGAGTTGGACGCCGTTCACCGCAGCCAGGACTACTCGCAGGCCTTGGCGGCCGCCGCCGCTGGCCTGGCCGACCCCAGTTTGCTGCCGTCGGCCCGCGTGCTGGCGCTGATGGCTAGCGACTACGACAACTCCTTTGTTCAATTTGTGCGCGCCCAGTCTGAAAAAACGCGGGATCTGCTGCGCGCTTTGCCTTGGACGGCAGAGCAGCAAAGCCACTTTGAGGCGTTGAGCCGTGAGTCGGTGCTGGCGCAGAAAAAAATTGAAGCCCAGGACACCATGCCGTTTGAAGCTTACCGCCAACAGTATGTGTCACCCCAGCGCCTAGGCGTGCCAAGCATGGCAGCAGACAAAGCGTTGGAGCCGGTTGGCAGTTAAACAACAGGCTGTAGTGATTGTTTTTATGCCAAAAGTGCTGGTAGCCGGCATATCGGCTTGCTGCAGTGCTATTGAATTAGGCGCGGCCTTGTGGGGTTAGCCGGTCGTTGACGGCGCTGTCAGCGCCACGGCATCAGCTGCGCGCTGCCGCGTAAAAACCCTCTCGGACGCAGCCCGTGCAGCCTTAGCCGCACCGGTACCCGCGCCCGCAGCAGGCAAGCAGGCAAGCAGGCAGTAAGCAGCAGCAGCGGGGCCCGCGGCAGGGCGCCAGTTTGCTGCGCGGTGTCCAAGCGGTGGGCAAAGGCAGTTCGCGCTGTGGCCGAATCGTTTGCTAGCCGTGCAACGCTGGGCACCGCTCGCACCGGCTTTAGGCGTTTGCTACAGCCGCGGCCCGCCCGCGGCGCAGGTACAAGCCCGTAAAGGCTAGGCCTAGCGCCCGTCCAAACCAGCCCACCGGTTGCGCTTTGGCGGCGGCGCCTTGCACCTCGGGCAAGTCACAATCAAGCGCGGCGAGACCAACCGGCCCAAGCCCATCAGTGCGTACAACACGCCCTTGCCCTGAGGCCCGCTATGGGCGTTGTGTTGGCCAGCTTTATTGTTCGGGGTCTGGGTTGGCGCGCACGGCAGCGGTATGACGATCAGTGGGTGCGGGCGGACTCCACCACAGCGCTGGCAGCGACAATTGCGGCTCAGCGCTGCCCAGCGCGGGCTTCCTGATGCCAGGGCGCAGCCGATTACTGTAGAAAGCGAAAATTGTTATGGCCATTCAATGGTTTCCCGGCCACATGCACCTGACCCGACAGGCAATTGCCGAGCGCGTCAAAGAAATTGATGTGGTCGTCGAGCTGCTGGACGCACGCCTGCCCGGCTCAAGTGCCAACCCGATGCTCGCCGAGCTGACCGCTGGCCGCCCGGCACTGAAAATCCTCAACAAACAAGATTTGGCTGACCCGGGCCGTACCGCGTTGTGGCTAGCGCATTACAACGCGCAAGCCAACACCCGCGCCATTGCGCTGGACGCCAGCGAAACTGCACCGGCGCGCCGGCTGATCAAGGCCTGCCGCGAGCTAGCGCCGCTGCGTGGCGGCATGGTCAAACCCATGCGGGTGCTGATTTGCGGTGTTCCCAACGTCGGCAAGTCCACCTTGATCAACACACTGACTGGCAAAAAAGCCACTAAAACCGGTGACGAGGCGGGTATCACCAAAACCGAGCAGCGCATCTCGCTCGATGATGACTTTTACCTCTACGACACGCCTGGGGTGCTGTGGCCGCGCATTATTGTGGCCAAAAGCGGCTACAACCTGGCCGCCAGCGGAGCCATAGGTCGCAATGCGTTTGACGAGGAAGAAGTCGCGCTGGAGCTGCTGAACTACCTGATTGAAAACTACCCGGCGCAGCTCACGGCGCGTTACCGTGTGGCGGTACCGCCCGACATCACCGATGAGGCGTTGCTTGAAAACATTGGCCGCAAGCGCGGCGCAGTGCTCACTGGGGGGCGCATCAATTTGCAAAAAGCCGCCGAAATCGTGATGTATGAGTTCCGGGCCTGCACGCTGGGCCGGGTAACGCTGGAGACGCCCGAGGAGTTTGCGCAGTGGCTGGCCGAGGGCCAAAAGCTGGACGCTGAGCGGCAGGTCAAAAAAGACAAAATTGAAATTGACCGACAAATTCGCTTCAAAAAAATCCCCCGGCCGCAACGCCCACGCCACGCCCCACCGGAGCCTGAGCAGTAGCGGCGGCAACTGGCGTGGCCCGCATTGCCACGGGCGATGTCAGCGCGCGGCCCGAGCGCGTTTTGGACGCCGCAAAGTCGTGCCGGTAATGTTGGGTGCAGCCAAATAAAACAGGGGTTGTGTCGCTATGGATCAGGAAGCAGCAAGAAGCATCAAGGATGCATAACGGCGATGAAATACGCCGCCGCGCTGTAACTTGACAGCCGCTTGTTGTCAGCCCGCTTGTTTGAAAGACGTTCGTCATTAGCGTCGTTAGCGTCGTTAGCGTCGTTAGCGTCATTGGACTCATCGTTGGCCTTTTGGCCCGCGCACCCCAGCCTGGCAATGACAGCCTAGGCCCGATCGTGGCGGCTATTTTGGGCCTTGCCGGCTCACTTTTGGCCCGCTATGCTGGCCTGGCAATGGGCTGATACCCGCTGGGCGAAGTCGCCGGTTATGTGGCCTCGGCCATCGGCGCGGTGGCGCTGTTGGCGGCTTACGGCCGAGTAACGTACCGGCAGTAAGCTGGCCGCGACGGCCTAGTTTGCCCAGCAGGCGCGGCACCAGCGCATGAGCGTGGTGACTGCCATGAACCCAGTTGCAGCAACTGCTTTGCAGGCTGAAAAACCCGGTTTTTTAGCCTTTTATGCCTCTGGCCGTTGTTTCTCCTTGTTTTGTAGCTATTGAAAACATAGCAATTCTTGGTGGGAGGTGTTGCGGTGTGTCGCTTGTCAGGCGGGTAAAAGTAGCGCCGGGCCCGCCTTGGTGCGGTGGAGCATCACGCCCCAGTGCAGGTGCGCGCCGGTTGCGCGGCCGGCAGCGCCCACCGCCCCCGGGCGCGCCCCGGTGCGGGCAGTCTCGCCAGTGGCCACGGCTCAATCAATAGCGCGCAAATGGCAGAGCCTGCTCAGCAGGCCGCTGCCATGGCCCCACCACACGGCGCTGCCATTGAGGAAATACTCTGCGGTGCCAATCACCCGGGCGGGCAGTAGCGCTGGCAGCGGCAATGTCCATGCTCCTGTGCGAACTGCGCGTTAACCACGCGCCGCAGCCTGAAAGAGCGCAGAACGCTGGCCCGCCACAGGCGCCTGCATTTGCAGGCTTGGCGGCAGCCGGCAGGCGTGGCGCAATGTTGCCGTGACTGCGGCGAGGTGCTCGCGCTCACACCGGCGGCGGGCGTTGCCTCTGGCCAACAAGTCCACCGTGCGGGGCGGTACCTTTAGCCGCTGCTCGCGGTAGCGCTTGCTTGAATTGAATTGAATTGAATTGAATTTAATAGCAACGCAGGCAGTTAAAACAACGGCCTGAGCCTTTTTTGGCATGAAATCGGGGGGTTCAGGCAGTGGGTATCGCGTCCTGCCATTGCCCAGGGGCTACGCCGGCCAGCGTGTAGGGGCCAATTGCTGCGCGAATCAGCCGCAACGTAGGGTAGCCGACTGCTGCGGTCATGCGCCGCACCTGGCGGTTGCGGCCCTCACGCAGCCCAAGTGCTATCCAGCTGGTCGCAATAGCTTGGCGCACCCGCACCGGCGGCTCGCGCTGCCACAGCCCGGCTGGCGCGGCCATGGCTGCGGCGGTGGCGGGGCGTGTCAAGCCGTCGTTGAGCTGCACGCCAGCGCGCAGCGCGCTCAGCGCTGCACAGTCGGGCTCGCCTTCGACCTGCACCCAATAGAGTTTTTCCATTTTGTGGCGCGGCTCGCTGATGCGGGCTTGCAGCGCCCCGTCATTGGTCAGCAACAGCAAGCCCTCGCTGTCGGCGTCCAGCCGGCCCGCCACATACACGCCAGGCAGGTCGATGAAGTCAGCTAACCCACGCCAGCGGCCTTCGGACGTGAACTGGCTGAGCACGCCGTAGGGCTTGTTAAAGCAAATCAGCCGTGGAACAAGGCGCTGCATGGGTGTAGGGGCAGCCAGCGGGCTCAGTCGGTAATCCAGGTGATGTCGCCGTTGGCGACATAGCTGTCGAACCGGTCGCGTGGAATCGCTGCTACGCCAGCCACGCCGGGCTCGGGCTGCCAGCTCAGGGTGGCACTGTCGGGAGCCAGCAACACTTCCATTCGGACCATCGGAATTTCAATCGGTACACCGTCGCCTGGCATGTGAGTGACCCGTCCAGTGACATTGGCAAATTTTGGCATGGGGATTTCCTGTTAATTTCAGTCGTGCGCAGCGCGGTTGCAACAGCGGCCAAATTAGGCTCCCAGCGGCTACCCGTGTCTGTCAGTCAAACGCTGATGTTGCGCGGCATGCAGGCGCTGCGCTGGCATTGGCCGCGCGCAGCGCAACGTCGTGCGGTTTGTGGCAGCACGCACTCAGCCCACTTGCTGCGTTGCTTTTGCAGCCGACAGCCGACGGCCGCGCCGATAGCCGCACCGTTAGCTGCAAAAACCGCCCAACAAAATTTTCTGAAGTGCATCATCACTGTCACCCCCCATCACCACCATCATTGTTACAACTTTGCCGGCGTTAGGCCGACCTTGCACGACTCGTTAGGAGTAGTAAAGCCAATGTAATACATTGGGTAATTGGCAGGGTAGGCACGGTGTTGCAGTGGCTGTGCTGGCCGCCCAGCGGCAAGTAATGCG
>JAYULP010000040.1:0-2650 GCA_043763445.1 Polaromonas sp. | reverse complement strand
CGTGTAGCTACACATTTCATAGCAATTAGGTGACAACTGTCACTCGCGGTTTATTTTTCAAGGAGCACCTCATGCCCAGCAATCAACAGGTTTTACTCGACAACCGCCCCACAGCGCAGGCCGTTGCCAGTAACTTCAAACTGGTGCGCGCCGACACGCCAGCGCTCAAGCCCGGCGAGGTACTGGTGCGCCACCATTTTTTGAGTCTAGACCCGTACATGCGCGGTCGCATGAATGACAGCAAAAATTACGCCGCAGCCCAAGGCCTGGGCGAAGTGATGGTGGGCGGCACAGTTGGCGAAGTCGCTGAGAGTAAAAACCCAAAATTTGCGGCGGGCGACAACGTCGTCGGCATGGGTGGCTGGCAGCAATACAGCGTGGTGGACGCGGACGTGGTGGGCGCACTGCGCAAGGTTGACACTACCCATGTACCGCTGTCGTACTATCTCGGCGCAGTCGGTATGCCCGGTGTGACAGCCTACTACGGGCTTGTCCACATTATTGAGCCCAAAGAAGGTCAAACGCTGGCGGTGAGTGCCGCTACCGGCGGCGTAGGCAGCGCTTTTGCTGCGCTGGCCAAAGCGCGTGGCTGCCGGGTTGTTGGCATTGCCGGCGGCTTGGAAAAATGCCGTTATGCGCTCGACGAGCTGCATTTTGACGCTTGCGTCGACTACAAGCTGCACGGCACCGCCGAGTCGCTGTCTGAGGCCTTGAAAGCCGTGTGCCCCAACGGCATTGACGGCTACTTTGAGAACGTGGGCGGGCTGGTGCTGAACGCGGTGCTGCCGTTGATGAATGATTTTGGCCGGGTTGCGGTGTGCGGCATGATCTCTGGCTACGACGGCCAGCCAACGCCGCTCGCCCAGCCAATGCTGATTTTGCGCAGCCGGTTGCTAATGCAAGGCTTTATTGTGGCCGAGCAGATGCAGGTCTGGCCAGCGGCACTCAAAGAGCTGGGCAAGTTGGTGGGTAGCGGCCAGCTCAGGCCACGCGAATCGGTGGCCCACGGCATTGCTGCGGCGCCGGAGGCGTTTTTGGGCCTGCTCAAAGGCAAAAACTTTGGCAAACAAGTCGTCAAACTGCTCTAAAGGCACTCGGCATGACTGATGTGATCCTGCACCACTACCCAAGCTCGCCGTTTGCCGAAAAAATCCGGCTCATGCTGGGCTACAAAAAGCTCGTCTGGAAGTCGGTGCTGATTCCGTCCATCCTGCCCAAACCTGACGTTGCCGCTCTAACAGGCGGCTACCGCCGAACGCCGGTGCTGCAAATTGGCGCGGACGTTTACTGCGACACCGCCCTGATCGCTGATGTGTTGGAGCATATTGAACCTTTTCCCGCCCTGTATCCGGTGCACAGCAAGGGCATGGCACGCACGCTGTCCCACTGGGCCGACACCACCTTGTTTTGGACCGCGATGGCCTACAACATGCAGCCGGCGGGCAGGGCTGAGCTGTTCGCAAACGCTCCGCCTGAGGCCGCCGCAGCGTTTGCAGAGGACCGCAAAGCCATGAGCCTCGGGATGATGCGCTTGCGCGCAGCAGATGCCGCTGGGGCGTACAAGTCCTACTTGCGGCGCCTGTCAGACATGCTGGAGTCGCACCCGTTTTTGCTTGGCGACGCGCCTTGCATCACCGATTTTTCGATGTTTCACCCGCTGTGGTTTACCCGCACCCGCACGCCGGTGTTAGGTCATATTTTCGACGCTACGCCCGCCGTGCTGCAGTGGATGGACCGGCTGGCCAACATAGGCCACGGCGAGTTCACAAAACTCACTGCCGAGCAGGCGATTGCAGTAGCCGCTACTGCTGCGCCCGCCGCTTTGAAAGACGAGCCCTTTCAGGACGAGCACGGCATCGCCCTGGGCAGCCGGGTCACCGTGGGCGCTGAAACCTTTGGCTTGGAGCCGACCGAAGGCGAGCTGCTTGCCGCCACCCGAATGCACTACACCTTGCGCCGCACCGATGCGCGCGCTGGCACGGTGCATGTGCATTTTCCGCGCATTGGCTACCAACTTAAAGCCGCCTAGAGCATGTGCAAGCTGACGCCGGCTGTTGCCGTCTGGTGCTTCAAACCGTTTGCGGCGTTGACCACCACCGAGCTGTATGGGTTGCTGGCGCTGCGCAGCGAGGTGTTTGTGGTCGAGCAGCACTGTGTGTTTCAGGACCTTGACGGCACCGACTGCCAAGCCATGCACCTGCTTGGCCACATCAACGGCCGTTTGGTCGCCTACGCCCGCTGCTTTGCTGCCGGCGTCAAGTATCCAGAAGCCGCGATTGGCCGTGTTATTTGCCGTGCTGACCAGCGCGCACTGGGTCTGGGCCACCAGTTGATGCGGCAGGCCTTAGCCCACATGGCTAAAGACTGGGGTGCGCAGCCCGTACGCATTGGCGCGCAAACTCGACTGGCGCGGTTTTACTGCGCACATGGCTTTGTGCCAACGGGAGCGGCCTATGTCGAAGATGGCATTGACCACATCGAGATGCTCAGGCCTTAAGCCGGCTCCATGTTTTTTTTAGACTTTCGGCTCACGCCCGAGGAGACACGCAATGATCACAAACTTCCGCCATAAAACAGCTGTACTGACCGGTGCGGGTTCTGGTTTTGGCCTGGCGTGCGCGCGCATTGCGGCGCAACGCGGCATGAACGT
>JAYULP010000039.1:0-6525 GCA_043763445.1 Polaromonas sp. | reverse complement strand
CAGCTACTATATTTATAGCAGTTGTCAGCTACGCGGGCTGGGACTATCGCGGCGTGAGTCAAATCTACCTGGACGCCGCTGAGCGTGACCCCGCTTGGCGGGAGGGCACGCTGAGCAAAGTCAGCGGCACCTGGCTGTTTCAAAACCAGTACCGCTTTGCGCTGCTCAGCTTGACGCCGCTAACGCCTGCCAACGCCCGCTGGACCTACGACACGGCGACGGCATTGCTTCACTACGCGCCAGAGCCGCGGGTGGTTGAAAAAGTCATTGAAAGCGCCACCCTGCTTGGCTTGGACGAGGCGGCTGTGTTGCACTTGGCGCGGTTCAAAGCGGCGTTTGCAGCGGACTACGCACGCTGGGTACAGGCAAACGCAAACGCGGGCAAAAAAGCGCCATGAGGTACCCACACCAATGCAGTTAAAGCCAATGCGTTTGAGCCAAGACGTTTGAGCCCGATTTGCCACAACCGACGCATTTAACTTCAATGCGCCTGGACTGCAGCGTCATGGCCCTCATGGGTTAGCGAAGCTGCCGGACTTGCCGCCATGCTTTTGCAGCACCCGCACATCGGTAATCACCATGCCCCGGTCAACGGCTTTGCACATGTCGTAGATGGTGAGCAGTGCGACTTGCACGGCGGTCAGCGCTTCCATTTCAACGCCGGTTGGGCCCACGGTTTCAACCACTGCTTTGCAGGTCACACTGCTGCTGGCGGCGTCGCTCGACAACAGCACTGACACATGGGTAAGCGCCAGCGGATGGCACAGCGGGATCAACTCGCTGGTTTTTTTGGCCGCCATGATGCCGGCGATGCGGGCTACGCCCAGCACGTCGCCTTTTTTGGCCGTGCCGTCTGCAATCAGCGCCAGCGTGGCGGGCAGCATCTCGATGCGGCCATGCGCTGTGGCGCGGCGGTGGGTGGCGGCTTTGCCGGCCACGTCCACCATATGGGCCTGGCCTTGGGCGTCGAAATGTGTCAAAAGGGCGGCGGGTGCTGGCGGCGGAAAACGGTGAGTCATGGTGCAATGCAAGCCTTTACATACTTACGCCATCATAAAAGCATGCCCCTTCTTGCCAAGCACCGGCTCAGCTGCGCGTGTGAGTCGCCGCCGCCGCTGCTACCAACGCTAACGCTGCGGCCACCGCGCCGTCGCTTTTACCGACTGCAGCGTCATGTTGCGGCGCTGGTGTTGCTTGCCTTTGCCGCTGGCCCGGCAGCGCCGCCGGCCAGTGCTGTGCAGCAATCGGGCAGTGGCTCGTTGCCCTCCTTGGGGGACTACTGGGACCTCACTGCAGCTGCTGAGCGGCGCATTGGCGAGCGCATTGCCGCCAGCATCTACCGCGACCCGGACTATGTTGACGACCCGGTACTGAGCGAGTATGTGCAGGGCATTTGGCAGCCGCTGCTGCAGGCCGCGCGGGTACGCGGCGAGCTCAGCGCTGAGCTGGACGAGCGGTTTAGCTGGCAGTTTTTTTTAATTCGTGACCGTAGCGTTAACGCTTTTGCGTTACCGGGCGGCTACTTTGGCGTGCACTTGGGGCTGATCGCTAGCGTCACCAGCCGCGACGAACTTGCCGCTGTGCTGGGCCATGAAATGAGCCATGTCACCCAGCGGCATATTGCGCGCTTGATGACGCAGCAGTCGCGGCAAACCCCGTGGCTGCTGGCCGCGATGGTGTTGGGCATCTTGGCGGCCAGCAAAAGCCCGAGTGCCGCCAACGCCGCCATTGTGGGCGGGCAGGCACTGGCGATTCAAAACCAGCTGGGCTTTTCGCGGGACATGGAGCGCGAGGCTGACCGCGTCGGCTTTGGGCTGATGACCGACGCTGGCTTTGAAAGCCGTGGCGTGGCCAGCATGTTTGAAAAATTGCAGCAAGCGTCGCGGCTCAATGACAACGGTGCGTTTGCCTATTTGCGCTCCCACCCCTTGAACACCGAACGCATTGCCGAGGCGCAGGCCCGCGTCCAGCTGGCCACTTCGAGCGCGCCTGCGGCCACCGCGGCGCAGGCGCTGACCGCGGCGCAGGGCCGTTTGCTGCAAGCGATGATGGCAGCGCGTGCGCGCTTGCTGGCGGCCCCGGGTGTAGATGCCCAGCGTGCCATGGTTGCGCAGGCCCAGGGCCGTGGGCTTGATACCCCAGCAGCTGCCGCGTCGTCGGCTGTCAGCCGTGATCCGCGTGATCTGCGCGATCTAGCCGCGCAACAGGCAGGGGCGCTGTATGCAGGTGCGCTGGCCGCCGCCCAGCTGCGGGACTTTGCAGTGGCGCGGGCGCTGCTGAGCACCCTCAAGCTGCGGTTGAGTGGCCACGCGCTAGCGAACACCGCTTTTGTGCTGCTTGGCGTCGAGCTTGACCTGATGGAGGGCAAAGTGCCCGCTGCCGCCGCTAGCGCTGACGCCAGCTTGATGCGCGGCTTGCTCACCCGTGCTGAAGTGCTGGTAATGGGCCGCGCCTTACTGGCTGCCCAGCGCCCGACTGAGGTGGTCAGCCGCTTGCAGGTGTGGGTGGCCGAGCGCCCCAAAGACGCAGCAGCTTGGCAGTTGTTGTCGGCGGCCTACACCGTCCAAGGTGAGCCGGTGCGGGCGATTCGCGCAGATGCTGAAAGCCGTTTGGCCGAGCTGGACTTGCCAGCTGCCCTGGACCGCTTTAAGGCCGCGCAGGGCGTGATGCGCAACACGCCAGGCCAGACCGACTATGTGGAGGGCTCCATCATCGACACCCGAGTCCGGCAAACCGAGTTGTGGATTAAACAGCAGGCACTCCAAGACAAAATTGACCGCTAGCGGCAGCACCGAGTAAATCAGTGAGCCCAGCAGCGCCGTACCAAAATTGGCTGCGTTGCGGCATTCAACAACCGCATTGAGCCGCCTGAGCACAGCCGCCTCAGTCTTGCTGGTCAGCACACAGCGCCCCTGTAATTCCCGCACCACGGCGTTGCCAAACACCACAATTGGCCTGCCGCTGACAACGCTCGGTGCCCCCAGCGCAAACATGCCCTCGGCGGCACTGCACGCGCTCAGCAGGGTTGTCCACACCGGTCAAGGCGGGGGCCACCACCTTGGTTTTTATCGCTTTTTCCGACTCGGTTGGCGACGGGGCCGCCCGGCTGGCCTTGGCTGGCCAGAAGTTTGTCAGCAAGCCCAGCTCGTTGGCCAGCGCCAAGGCAATCAAAACAATGCCCAGCAGCGTCGCGCCCACCACACCGCTGAAAAAAAAAGCGCCTTCAGCAAAGTCTGGTGGCTACTCAAAGGTTTGCCACGCGAGGCGAGAGGCTGGCAAAAAAACGGGTGCCCTGGGCGGACGACTTGCTGAGGTGTTGCCGCCGGCAGGCGGTGAAATCGCAGACCGGTGGCGGCTTAAGGTTGACTGCCCACCGTCGGCAAGTGGGCGCTGAAAAACACGGCGCGGCGCAAACTGCAGGCTGTTGCCTGTTGCCTGTTGCCGCGCCGCGCCGCTGCAATGGCCTGCCTGGGTCGGGGTTAGCGCGCAGCGCCGATAATTTGAGCCTGCAAAAGTCTGCACTTTTTTAGCGCCTGCTCGCGGCAGCCGTTAGAGTGTGGGCTTTTCATGTCGGCCTGACCGCGCCGCCCACCCCCAGTTGATTGCCCGACTTATGCCCGCCCTTCACATCACCGACATTGAGTCGGCCATCAACCACTGGCGCGCCAAACGGCCTTCGCCGGACGGCATCACGCTGGCGCCTGAGCTACGGCAACTCGCCGAGGTGTATGCATTGATGGTGTTCTACCGCGAGGACGAGGCCGACGAGGCCAGTTTTCCACCCGAAGCCATGGACGCCTGGCTGGACTGGTACGCCACGACCATGGACACGCCTTGCATTGCAATTTGCTCGACCAGCCAGGGTGACGCGCTGTGCAAAGGCTGCGGCCGCACGTTTGAAGAGGTCCAGCACTGGCTGGCCATGAGCCCTGCCGACAAACGGCGCACCTGGCGGCGCATCACGGTGGAGGCCGACGCCTGGCGCTTTGGTCGCTACGCCGACCGGGCGCTGGAAAAGCGTTGAAAATGGCATCGAAAAGCTACTTTTAGGGCTAAAAAAGCCTGTAGCCGTTGTTTTTACTGCCCCAAGTGCTATTCATTTAATAGCTAGTCTAACGACCGATTGCCAATGATCCGCCTTGTCTGTGCGCCCAACATTGTGATGGCCACCCTGTGGGCTGATGTGCTCAAACAGGCCGGGTTTTCGGCGACGGTGCAGCGCTACTTTTTGGGCAGCATTGCCGGGGATTTGCCTGCCGAGCAGTGCTTGCCTGAAGTTTGGCTGCTACACGACGATGAGAAAGACGCCGCTACGGCGCTGCTGAACGCTTGGCGCTACCGCCCGCAGCGCTTGTGGCACTGCGTCTGCGGTGAAACCGTCGAAGGTGGGTTTGATCAGTGCTGGCAATGCGGCGCAGACATGCCCGACAAGCGCTGAGCACCAGCTGGCCCGCGCGCGCGGCCGTTGTTGGGTTGCTGCGCTTTACACGCGGCGCGCCAGCTCAGCGGCCATGCCGACGTAGCTGCCCGGCGTCATGGCCAGCAGGCGAGCTTTTTCGGGCTCAGGAATCGCTAGCGAGCGGATCAGGGCGTGCAAGTCGGCCGCGTGCACCGTCTTGCCGCGAGTGACTTCCTTTAGTTTTTCATAGGCACCGGCCACCGCATAGCGGCGCATTACCGTCTGAATGGGCTCGGCCAGCACTTCCCAGGCCTGGTTCAGGTCGTCGCTCAAGGCCTCGCGGTTGAGCTCAAGCTTGCCCAGGCCCACATGCAAGGCGTGGTAGGCCAGCACCGCATAGCCCAGGGCCACGCCCATGTTGCGCAGCACGGTGCTGTCGCTCAGGTCACGCTGCCAGCGCGACACGGGCAGTTTTTCACTCAGGTGCTTGAGCAGCGCGTTGGCCAGTCCCAGGTTGCCCTCGGCATTTTCAAAATCAATTGGATTGACTTTGTGCGGCATGGTCGAGGAGCCAATTTCACCGGCTTTTAAGCGCTGCTTGAAGTAGCCCAGGCTGACGTAGCCCCACACGTCGCGTGACCAGTCAATCAAAATAGTGTTGGTGCGGGCCACCGCGTCAAACAGCTCGGCCATGTAGTCGTGCGGCTCAATTTGGATGCTGTAGGGCTGAAATGTCAGGCCTAGGCCCAGCGGCTCGGGCGTTTCAATGACTTTTTTGCTGAAGGCTTCCCAGTCAAACTCAGGCCAAGCCGACAGGTGGGCGTTGAAGTTGCCGACCGCGCCGTTCATTTTGCCCATCAGCAAAACGGCTGCGATTTTGCCGCGTGCGGTTTGCAGCCGCACCACCACATTGGCGAGTTCCTTGCCCACCGTGGTCGGGCTGGCGGTTTGGCCGTGGGTGCGGCTGAGCATGGCAATGTCAGCGAAGGTGTGCGCCATCTCGCGCATTTTGGCGATCACTTTGTCGAGCGCAGGCAGCAGCACCAGGTCTCGGCTGCTTTTGAGCTGCAGCGCGTGGCTGGTGTTGTTGATGTCCTCGCTGGTGCAGGCGAAGTGCACAAACTCGGCCGCATTTTGCAGCTCAGGGCGGGCTTCAAACTTGGACTTGATCCAGTACTCGACTGCCTTGACGTCGTGGTTGGTGGTTTTTTCAATCTCTTTGATAGCCAGTGCGTCAGCCTCGCAGAAGTTCTTAACCAGGCTCATCAAGTAGGTGCGGGCACCCGGACTCAAGGGCTTGAACTCAACAAAGCCAGCGTCTGACAGCGCAACAAACCAAGCGACCTCAACTTGTACCCGGCGGTGCATATAGCCTTGCTCTGACATCAAAGGGCGCAAGGTCGCAAGTTTGCTGGCGTAACGCCCGTCCAGTGGGGACAGGGCGTTCACGGCGGGCAGGTGGTGGGCGGTTGTCAAGGCGGCAGGTGGACTCATGCGCCGGATTGTAGGGGTGTACCCGCAGATGCCGCGAGGTCAGGGGCGGCAACAATGGCTACTTAATGCGCAATAAATTCGCTAAATTCGTTCAAACCGCACTGCGGCGCTGCTGCTGGCAGCACGTTTGGCCTGCAAAGCGGGCGGGCAGACTGAATCGCTAGAATGCCAACTTTCAGCTCACGAACAGCACCCGCCTTGTCCACCATGAAACTTATCGGCTCCGCCACCAGTCCCTACGTCCGCAAAGTGCGCATCGTTATGGCAGAAAAAAAGCTCGACTACCAACTGGTGATCGACGACGTTTGGGCGGCTGACAGCACCATCACCGCGTCCAACCCGCTGGGCAAAGTGCCATGCTTGGTGATGGAAGGTGGCGAGGCCGTGTTGGACTCCCGCGTAATCGTCGAATACTTGGACACCTTGTCGCCGGTGGGCAAATTAATTCCTAGCCAGGGCCGCGAGCGGGCCGAGGTCAAAACCTGGGAAGCGCTGGCGGACGGCTTGATTGACGCAGCGATTCTGGCGCGACTCGAAGCTACCTGGAGCGGCCGCACCGACGCGCAGCGCAGTACGCCCTGGATTGACCGGCAAATGGGAAAAATTGACGCTGCACTCAAAGCCATGAGCAC
>JAYULP010000038.1:0-2658 GCA_043763445.1 Polaromonas sp. | reverse complement strand
GGGTTGAGACGAAGACAAATTTACTGCGGTACTTGTAGCTTGCTTCAGACAAGTGCAAAGGCGCTGCCGGTTGTGGGTTAGCCCTGCAACAAAATGCGCAATATTCTTCGCAGCGGCTCGGCAGCACCCCATAGCAGCTGGTCACCGACTGTAAATGCGCCGAGGTATTGGGGGCCCATAGCCAATTTGCGCAAACGGCCAACCGGTATCTGCAGGGTGCCGGTCACCGCCACTGGAGTTAACTGCGCAATGCTGGCTTCGCGTGTATTCGCCACCACTTTTACCCAGGCGTTATCTGCCTTAATCATGGCCTCTATTTCGGCCAGCGGCACATCTTTTTTCAGCTTAAAAGTCAACGCTTGGCTGTGGCAACGCATCGCGCCAATGCGTACACAAAACCCATCCACAGGAATGGCAGGCGTTGCAAAGCCGGCACCTTGACCGAGAATTTTATTGGTTTCTGCGCCGGCTTTCCATTCTTCCCGGCTCGAGCCGTCACCGAGGTCTTTGTCGATCCAGGGAATCAGCGAGCCACCCAGCGGGACGCCAAAATTGACCGTCTCCGCTGCACTGAGCGTGTGTTGCCTGGCCAACACGCGGCGGTCGATCTCAAGAATGGCCGACTTGGGGTCGTCAAGCAGCGCTTTGACCTCGGCATTGAGTGTGCCGTATTGGTTAAGCAGCTCGCGCATGTGCTGCGCACCGCCGCCCGAGGCTGCTTGGTAAGTCATTGAGGTCATCCACTCAACTAAACCGGCCTTGAACAGCGCGCCTACCCCCATTAGCATGCAACTGACGGTGCAATTGCCGCCGACCCAGTTGTTGCCGCCTTTGGCCATGGCGTTTTGGATTACCGACAAATTCACCGGGTCCAGCACAATCACGGCATCGTCATTCATGCGTAGCGTGGACGCAGCATCAATCCAGTGGCCTGTCCAGCCCGCAGCGCGCAGCTTTGGGAACACCGCGGCGGTGTAGTCGCCACCTTGCGCGGTCAAGATGATGTCGCACTTTTTGAGGGCCGCAATGTCAAATGCGTCCTTGAGCGTTGTCTCGTTTTTCGCTTGGGCTGGTGCCCTGGCGCCTGCATTGGAGGTTGAAAAGAAAATCGGCTCAATCAGCGCAAAGTCGCCCTCGGCGGTCATGCGGTCAATCAGTACCGAGCCCACCATGCCGCGCCAGCCGATGAGCCCTGTGACGTTACCTGTGAGTTGCATTGGGTTACCCTTGAAAAAGTACAAAAAGTAGGCTTTTGCCCCGGTTTGTCGAGCCAGTGGGGCACAACGAGGTAGGCTTGCCAGCCGTGGGCAGCGGTTGTTCTACAGGCTCGGGCACATTGCCAACGCTTTTCGCCTGACAATGTGCGGTCTGCATTCACCGCACTGGCAGTCGGCCATGTAAAGTGCAGCCGCAGGAGAGCGACAACCCCCTCAATTGTAGGTGGCGAGCTACACCAGCCGCAGCCGCAACGCTCTTGCAGAGCCCCTTAGCTGACATCTCGCAGAGCTCGTACCACAGCGTCGCCCATCTGCACCGTGCCGATTTGTGTGGTGCCTTCGCTGTAAATGTCTGGTGTGCGCAGGCCCTGGGTCAGCACGGCATCGACTGCTTTTTCTATGCGTGCCGCTGCTGCTGGCTGGTTTAGACTGAAGCGCAGCATCATTGCCGCACTCAAAATAGTCGCTAGTGGGTTGGCTACGCCTTTGCCTGCAATGTCAGGGGCACTGCCGTGGCTTGGCTCGTACAGGCCTTGGTTGTTGGCATTCAAACTGGCTGAGGGCAGCATGCCGATGCTGCCGGTCAGCATGGCGGCCGCGTCGGACAAGATGTCACCAAACATATTGCCGGTGACCACCACGTCAAACTTTTTGGGTGCTTTGATCAGCTGCATCGCGGCATTGTCAACGTACATGTGGTCCAGCGCCACGTCGGGGTAGTGTTTACCGACTTCAGTAACCACGTCTTTCCAGAGCTGAAAGGTCTCCAGCACATTGGCTTTGTCTACGCTGGTTACGCGTTTGCTCCGTTTCATAGCCGCTTGAAACGCTACATGCGCGATGCGCTCAATTTCTGGGCGCGAGTAGCGCATGGTGTCAAACGCTTCTTCAGCGCCGGGGAAGTGTCCGTCAACTGCTACACGGCGGCCACGAGGCTGGCCAAAATAAATGTCACCGGTTAACTCGCGGATGATCAAAATGTCCAGGCCAGACACCAACTCGCGCTTCAAACTGGACGCGTCAACCAACTGGGCGTAGCAAATCGCCGGGCGAAAGTTGGCAAACAGCCCAAGGCTTTTGCGCAGGCCAAGAATGGCTTGCTCGGGGCGCAGCGAGCGCTCCAGTGTGTCGTATTTCCAGTCACCGACGGCACCGAACAGTACCGCATCGGCGTTTTTGGCAAGCGCTAGCGTGGCGTCGGGAAGTGGGTGGCCATGCGCGTCGAAGGCTGCGCCACCGACTAATGCGCTTTCCATCTCGAAGGGCAGGTCCAGCACATTCAGAATTTTGACGGCCTCACGAACAATTTCTGTACCAATGCCGTCGCCGGGCAAAATTGCGATTTTCATAGTGCTGTATTTGCTCTTATTTTAATAGCGGTGAAGGTTTTAGATGCGCGGGCTAAGCAGTGATTTGACCAAAAAATAGGTCAAAAACAAGA
>JAYULP010000037.1:0-6569 GCA_043763445.1 Polaromonas sp. | reverse complement strand
GCAACTTGATGATCGCAACGCTGGTGTGCAACGCCATGCGCGACTTGCGCCTGCGTTACCCACCGGCCAGTCCAGCGCTGGATCAAATCAAGATCGCTTGATGCACCACGCTACAGCGGCCGGTGCGCCCTCAGTGCCCACCGCCCAAGTAGGCGGCTCTGACTGCTGGGTCCTCACGCAGCTTGGACGCTTCACCGTGAAGCGAAATACGGCCGTTTTCGAGCACATAGCCGTAGTCCGCAACTTTGAGCGCGGCAGCGGCAAACTGCTCGACCAGCAGCATGGTGACGCCTTCAGCTTTGAGCCGGGTGATGATGCGAAACACCTCCTCCACCAAAATAGGAGCCAGGCCCATTGAGGGCTCGTCGAGCAGCACAATTTCCGGGTTCAGCATCACCGCTCGGGCCATGGCGAGCATTTGTTGCTCGCCGCCAGACAGCGTCCCGGCGAGCTGATGACGCCGCTCTTTCAAGCGGGGAAACAACTCCATCGCCCGCTCTAGGTCTCCCGCCACATCGCCCTTGGGACGGCTGCCGGTTAACCTTGGAAAAGCGCCAAGAATCAGGTTGTCAGTCACCGTCATGGTGGCAAACACGCGGCGGCCTTCAGGCGAGTGTGCCAAGCCTTGTTTGGCAATGGCGTAGCTTTGCAGCCCATCAATGCGTTTGCCGTGCAAGTTGATGTCGCCCGCGGTGGGCACAATCATGCCGGAGATCGCGCGCATGGTGGTCGTTTTGCCCGCGCCGTTCGAGCCAATAAGCGTGACCACTTTGCCCTTGGGCACTTCCATTGAAATGCCGTGCAACACTTGCACCTTGCCGTAGCCGGCTTCTAAGTTCTTGATGCTCAACATGGTGACTTTTCCTTACGCTACGGTCCCACCGAGGTAAGCCTCGATCACTTTTTCATCAGCCTGCACGTCGGCAGGTTTGCCCTCGGCGATCTTCTGGCCAAAGTCCAGCACGGACACCGTGTTGCACAAGTTCATCACCACGTCCATGTGATGCTCGATCAGGATCACGGTGATGCCATGGTCGCGGATCTTGCGAATGATGGTGATTAGCTCCTTGATGTCAGGCGCTGTCAGGCCCGCAGCGGGCTCGTCGAGCAGCAGCAGCTGCGGGTCCAGCGCAAGCGCGCGGGCGATTTCCAGCAGGCGCTGTTTGCCATAAGGCAGGTTGCGGGCTTCTTCCGCGGCCAGCTCGCCCAGCCCGACAAAATTCAACAACCCCAGGCCGCGTTCAGCTGCGGCGGCTTCCTCGCGCTGGTACCTCGGGGTGTGCAGGGCCACGTCAACAATGCTGCTGCCGAAGGTGTGGTGCAAGCCCACCTGGACGTTTTGCAGCGCGGTCATTTCACCGAACAACTGCACGTTCTGGAAAGTTCGGGCAATGCCGGACAAGGCGATGTCGGAGGATGTGCGGCCGACCAAGGTGGCGCCAGCAAAGTGCAGTGTGCCGGCCGTGGGCTGGTAGATGCCGGTCAGTACATTCATCATGGTGCTTTTGCCAGAGCCGTTGGGCCCGATCAAACCGTGAATGGTGCCGCGCTTGATACAGATATCGACTTGGTTGATGGCCTTCAAGCCGCCGAATTGCATCAAAATACCCTCGCCAACCAGCAGGTCTGCACCCACGGGCACGCTGGCATTGGCAGCCGCCATGACAGCGTCTTTGGCGCTGGTCTTGGCGCTGACATGAGACACCGAAGCACCAGCGACTTTGCGGACAAACAGCGTGCGGACAAAGCCAATAATGCCGTCTTGCAAGTAATACACCACAAACAAAATCATCAAGCCAAAAATGCTCAGGCGCCAGTCGGTGATGGACTGCAGCCAGGCCGAAAACCCGGCCAACGCGGCCGTGCCCATCACCGGAATCGCCATCGCCTTCGGGGTGGTCATTTTTTTGGCGATGCCAACAATCGCACCCACCAGCATCAGCACCGCCAGGGCCAGCGCCACCACGCGGAACATTGCCAGGTCATCGAGCAGCTTGGGCAAAATCACGATGATGGCAGCACCCAGCAAGGCGCCAGAGCGGGTTTTACGCCCGCCCATGATGACAGCCAGCAGGAACAGCACCGTCAGCTCAAAGTTGTAGGTGTTCGGCGAGATGTACTGCTCCGAGTAGGCATAAAGGCAACCGGCCAGGCCCGCAAACCCAGCGCTGATGACAAACGCATAGACCTTGTAGCGGTACACCGACACCCCCATGCAATCGGACGCCACCGGGCTGCCGCGCAGTGCTTCAAACGCCCGGCCCAGCTGCGACTTCAAAATACGGTGAACCACCACCAGCGAGAGCACCATCAGCGCGAAGATCAGCCAGTAAAACTCATGCTCGCTGAGCTTGTGGCCCATTACTGAAGGCTTGGGAACAGTGATGCCGAGCGGGCCTTCGGTCAAAAACGTCATCTCGTTGATCAAAATCTGGATGATGGTGCCAAACGCCAAAGTAACCATAGCCAAGTACGGGCCGGTAACCCGCAGCGCAGGCAGCGCCAACAGCGCGCCAAACGCGGCCGTCACCGCAATGCTGGCTGGAATGATGACCCACAGCGGCGCGCCTAATTTCATGAACAGCACGCCAGCGGTGTACGAGCCCACCCCGAACAAGCCGGCATGGCCAAGTGACACCTGGCCGGTGTAGCCCACCACGATGTCCAGACCAAACAACAAAATGGCGTAAATCATGATCGTGCCGACCATGTGAACGTAGTATGGGTTACCCGAGATCAGTGGAAACGCGGCCAGCAGGGCCAGCCCAATCACGGCGGCAATCAAAGTCTTGCGATTCATCTCAAATATCTTTCAAGTCATAGGGCATGTCCAAGGCGCTGCAAGCGGGCCGCAAGCCGCCAGTGGCACCGCTGGCGACAGCGCGGCAGCGGTGCCACCAGCGGGCCACGGGCGGCTTAGCCTGAGGGCAGGCATCACACGAGCTTCGGGGGTGACTCATGGCTAAACTTTCTTGATGGCTGCTTTGCCGAACAGGCCTGCAGGCTTGAAGGCCAGCACCAACAGCAGCAGCACCAGCCCCGGCACGTCTTTGTAGCCGGTGGAGATGTAAAAACCGGTTGTGGTCTCAGCCACGCCCAAAATAATGCCGCCAACAATAATGCCCATGCCGCTGGTTAGCCCGCCAATAATGGCGACCGCAAAAGCCTTCAGGCCCAGCACCGCGCCCATGGTGGCACCAGTCAGGGTAAGGGGCGCAATCAACGCGCCAGCAAAGCCGGCTGTGGCAGACGAAAGCGCATAAGAAAAGGTAATCACCAGCCCGGTGTTAATGCCCATCAGTTTGGCCGCGTCGCGGTCATTGAAGGTGGCCACAACTGCTTTGCCGTAGATGGTTTGGCGGTTGAAAAACTCCACCGCCAACATCATCAGTACCGCTCCAACAACGACCAAAATCTCCATGGGCAGGACGTTTGCGCCCAGCAGCTTGATTGGCGAGTCGGGCAGCGGTGAAGGGAACTTCAGGTCATCACGGCCCCAGATGTTTTCAGCGACGTTTTTGAAAATAATGCCCAGCGCGATGGTGGACATGATCCAGCCGAACTCACTTTTGATTTTGATGGCCGGACGCACACCGATGCGCTCGACAAGGCCTCCCTGCAGCAGCCCAAAAACAATCACGATGGGCAGCATCAGCCAGTAGTTCACCCCCATGTTGACCAGTGTCAAACCGACCATGGCACCCAACATCAGCGCGTCGCCCTGGCCGAAGTTAAGGGTGTCCGAGGTTTGAAACGTCAGCTGGTAGCCAAAAGCAATGACTGCATAGATCATGCCCAGTGCAACGCCGCTGTAGACGAGTTGAAGCAGGATTTCCATAAATTCGGTTCCAGTAAAAGTTTAGCAACACGTCAACAAGGTATCAATAAGACGTCAAAAAAAGGGGGGGACGTAAAAAAAGCACCGCGTCGATTGGCGCGGTGCTTGGTTTCAGCCAAAAAACAAGTTACTTCTTGACACGCACTTCAGACGCTTTTTTCTGGTCATCGCTGTAAGCGTAGATCACGCGCTGGCCCTTGACTTCACCAAAAACAGGAATGTTGGCGGTGATCGCTTCATGGTCCTTGGCGGTAAATGGCTTGGTGTAAGTGGTAATTACGCCGTCCACCGGTGTTTTCAAGTCTTCCAAAGCGGCTTTGATTTTTGGCCCCTCAGTGGAGTTGGCCTGTTTGATGGCGGCAGCCAGCAGATAAATAGAGTCATAGCCCTGAGCGGCCGACACCGGTGAGTCGATGCGCTGGTTCTTTGGGTTAAAGGTTTTCAAGTAGCTGATGATGAACGACTGGCGCTTGGGCGTGGTGGGCTCTTGGATAAAGGTTTGCGGCATGCGCGCACCTTCACCGCCGGGGCCAGCGTTGTCGATGTAGTTGGCCATCGACAAGGTCCAGCTGCCCACCATCGGGACTTTCCAGCCGAGCTTGGTCATGCCGTTGGCAATTTGGGCGAGCTCGGGGCCGATGCCGTAGGTCAGCACCGCCTCAGCACCAGCCTGTTTGGCCTTGAGCAGCTGAGCGGTCATGTCCACATCCTTGATGTTGAACTTCTCGATCGCCACCGCCGTGATGCCCTTGGCTTTCAATGCGGTCTCCAAGTCAGCGCGACCCAGCTGGCCGTAGTTGGTGGAGTCCGCCAAAATAGCGACTTTTTTGAAGCCGCGACGTGTCACCGCCTCCTCCACAATCATGGGCGCTTGGATGCTGTCGTGTGCAGCGTTGCGAAAGATGTAGTTCTCCAGCTCATCCTTGAACTGCTGCGTGATGATGCTGCCGGTGGCCACGTTGTTCATCACCGGTATTTTGGCTTCCTGGAAAAAACGCTGCGACGCCAGTGCCACACCGGTATTGATGTAGCCTACAGCAGCGGCAACTTTTTCTTTGTTAATTAGCTCCTGAGCAATTTGCACACCGCGCTCGTTTTTAGCTTCATCGTCGCGCTCGACCAATTCCAGTTTGCGGCCGATCACACCGCCGGCTTTGTTGATTTCATCGACCGCTAGGCGCACACCGTCGCGCATGCTCACACCCATTGACGACGAGCCGCCAGTAAAGGGGCCCGCCACCCCAATTTTGATCGACTCAGCCGCGCTGGCCAGCCCGGCAATGCTTAAAGCTGCAGCAGCAATAGCCAATTTTGCAAAACGAATAGTCATGGGGTCTCCGGTGGTAAGAAAAGGAAGTCGCTCGCGCGGTGAACGTCATGGTGGCGCATGCTCGGGCTGAAAAATGACACACCAGAACACCCCAATTAATTTAATTGGCAAGTGGATTATGAGATTTTTCCAGCCCGTCGTTGTTCTGTTTTCCCTTACGCAATACTACGCAATCACCGTTTTTGGATACTGCCGCGGTGGTGTTGCTTCGCTGCTCGCTGTGAGCATGTCAACGCCAAGCCGAGACAAACCAGCAAACCCGTCGACAGGCTCAGGGCGGGGCAGATGAATTGTTTTTTTACTTTCCTGAGGCAGAGGGTCAATAAAAATAAACCGGTAATGCTCAGCAGCGCCCGGCAAAAGCCGACAATGTTTTTTTGAAAACGACCGGCACAACTGGTTTTCCCCGTTTATCAAAACGCTGCACCTTGACGCACCAAGCGCTTTGCTCATGCAACTTCGGCTCAAAATTCTTTTGCTGTCCATCGTGCCAACGGCGGTTGCGGCTGGCTTGGTCATTCTCACTGTGCAATCGCAAACCCTCAAGCTGGCCAAGCAAGAGCGGGACTTGGTCGAGTCCAGCTACCTCGCTAGCAAGGAGGCCGAACTTCGCGCCTACGTCTGGCTAGCCAAAAGCGCCATTGAGCCGCTGCTCACCGCGCACGACACCGACACAGCGGCCCGACAAACGCAAGCCATGGCGATTTTGCGCCAGCTGGAGTTTGGCAAGGACGGCTACTTTTTCGTCTACGACATGGCGGGCAACAACCTGATGCATTCACGTCAGCCGAATCTGGTGGGGCAAAACTTGCGCGACATCAAAGACCCGTATGGCGGCTCGCCCATCGAAGCGTTGCTGGCAGCCACCCGCCGTGGCGGCGGTACGGTGCGCTATTTTTGGCTCAAGCCGTCGTCCGGTCTGGTAGCGTCCAAGCTGGGCTACGTCGAGCCCATCACGTCCTGGGGCTGGATGTTAGGCACGGGGCTGTACCTCGATGACATTGAAAACACGCTGCAACGCATCGACGCTCAGGCGCAAGCCAACATTCACGATACGCAGCGGCACATGTTCACCATCGCGGCCGCCGCCATGGCCTTAATTGCATTGGCTGGCCTGGCTGTCAACCTCAGCGACCACCGGGAGTCCAGCGCCAAGCTCAAGCACCTGGCCCAGCGGGTGGTCAACTCCCAGGAAGACGAGCGCGTGCGGGTTGCGCAAGAGCTGCACGACGGCATTATTCAGGTGCTGGTGTCGGCTAAATTTTTTATTGAAACCGCCCAACTGCAGCTCAACAACACCGCCCTTGCCGGCTCGGCAGAAGTCGGGGCTACGCCGCTCAGGCGTGGGCTTGATCGCCTCAGTCAGGCGCTCACTGAAGTACGCCGCATTTCCCACGGGCT
>JAYULP010000036.1:0-2663 GCA_043763445.1 Polaromonas sp. | reverse complement strand
TCCACGTCATCTTTGGTGGCTTTTTCTTTGTGTCGCAGGCGCTTGTAGTGGTTGTACACCGCAACTGCCAGTGTGCGTTTGGCGGGTTCCTGGCCGATTACATAACCGTCAAGTGTAGTTTTAATGTCCAGCGGCGTCGGCAATTCATTGCCCTTGTCGATGCCAATGTCCGAAGTGGGAAGTTCGTCGCGAATGATTTCATTGCAAAGGTCGATGCATTCATCGCAGATGAAAACAGACGGACCAGCGATTAGCTTTTTTACTTCATGCTGACTCTTCCCACAGAAAGAGCAGTAGAGAGTTTTTTCGCTAGAGGAGCCTTTTTTTTCGGCCATTGATGGGGTGCCTTTGGGATGCCTGGAAAATGGTTGTGTGATGATAACCAATAAAAAACGGTGTTTTCCGCACCGGAAAACACCGTTTGGTAAGCGTGGGTTAAAGCTGCTGCGCCGCGAGCACCATCAGCTGATAGTTACAGGCTCAAGGACGTTTTGCAATTACCTCGTCTACAACACCATAGGCTTTGGCCTCGTCCGCGAACATGAAATAGTCGCGCTCGGTGTCGCGCTCGATTTTCTCGATAGTCTGACCAGTGTTGGCCGCCATGATTCGGTTCAACTGGTCACGCGTTTTTAAAATGTCTCGGGCATGAATTTCGATATCTGTGGCTTGACCTGATGCACCGCCCGATGGTTGATGAATCATGACACGCGAGTTTGGCAGCGAAAAACGCTTGCCTTTAGTGCCCGCTGACAACAAAAAAGCACCCATACTCGCCGCCATACCTACGCACAGTGTGGATACGTCCGGCTTAATGAACTGCATGGTGTCATAAATAGCCATGCCAGCGGTTACCGACCCACCAGGTGAATTAATATAAAACGAGATGTCTTTATCCGGGTTCTCGCTCTCCAAAAACAGCAGCTGTGCTACCACTAGATTTGCGGTCTGATCATTGACCGGGCCGACAAGGAAAATCACCCGTTCTTTGAGCAAGCGCGAGTAAATATCATACGAACGCTCGCCGCGGCCGGACTGTTCAATGACCATTGGAACCATGCCAAGGCTTTGTACGTCTTGTGCGGAGCCCATGCTGCCGCGATAAATGCTGTTTCGATCCATCAGATATTCTCCAAAGCGTGTAAGCAGTTTGAAATCACATTTTAAATTACCCAGCGCGTACGCTTGAGCTGGCACTCTATCGGCGAATCTGCCACTCCAATGAAATGGGGCCTGCACCGCAAAGCACAAGCCCCAGACTCCAAGCGCAGGAATCGCTTAGTTTTGTTGCGCCATCAGCTCATCGAACGACACCAGTTTGTCAGTGACGATGGCTTTGCTCAACACAAAATTAGTCACATTATTTTCAATCACCACAGCTTCAACCTCAGCCATGCGGTTGTTGTCGCTGAGGTACCAACGTACCACTTCCTGCGGCTTTTCATAGCTGGCGGCCAGCTCTTCAATGTGAGCCTTGAGCTGATCTGGCTTGGCTTGGAGCGCATTAGAGCGGACCAGTTCAGCCACCACTAAGCCTAGGCGCACCCGGCGCTCAGCTTGCGGGCGAAAGACGTTGTCGGGTATGGGCGCCTTGTCAGCGTCTTTGATGCCGCGCTGCTTGAGCTCGGCGCGCGCTTTTTCGATCATACGGGCCACTTCGGACTGAACGCTGGCGTTGGGCAGATCGAGCTGGGCATTCGCAATTAGAGCGTCCATGACGGCGTTTTTATTTTTGACTAAGACCCGAGACTTGACTTCGCGTTCGAGATTTTTCCTGATGTCAGCCCGCAATGCTTCGACGGTAGCCTCAGCAATACCGAGTGACTTGGCCAGCGCATCGCTCACCTCCGGCAGGTTGGCGGCTTCGAGCTTTTTGACCGTCACCAAAAAGTCAGCTTGCTTGCCCGCGACATCCTTGCCGTGGTAGTCGGCTGGAAAGTTCAAAGGAAAGGTCTTGCTGTCACCGCTTTTCATGCCGCGTACAGCGTCTTCAAACTCGGTAAGCATCTGCGCATCACCGATTAAGAACTGGTAGTCGTCAGCTTTGCCCCCGGCAAACGGCTCGCCGTCGATCTTGCCTTGAAAGTCGATGGTAGCGCGGTCACCGTCTTGCGCTGGTGCGTCCGCTGGACGCTGGGCGAAAGTGCGGCGCTGCTTGCGCAAAATATCAATGGTCTTATCAATAGCGGCGTCATCAACGTCAGCAGTAACTTTTTCAATTTCCGCGCTCGACAGGTCGGCAATTTTGACTTCAGGGTAGATCTCGAACACGGCGTCAAACTGCATTTCCCCATCGGGAGCACCTTCTTTTTCGCTGATGCGCGGCTGTCCCGCAACGCGCAGCTTGGCTTCATTGGCGGCCGTGGAGAAGGCTTCGCCGACCTTGTCATTCATGACTTCATGATGTACTGAATACCCATAGCGTTGAGCCACAACAGTCATCGGAACCTTGCCTGGACGAAAACCGTCCATTTTTACCGTGCGGGCTAAGCGTTTCAGTCGGCTGTCAACTTCAGACTGAATGGAGCCGACAGGCAGCGTGAGCGTGATTTTTCGCTCAAGCTTTTCAAGGGTTTCGACAGTCACGGCCATGATGGTTTCCTAATTAGCAAAAAAGATTCAGCAAAATTAATTTTTTGCGAAACAACAAGAACAACGGCGTT
>JAYULP010000035.1:0-2664 GCA_043763445.1 Polaromonas sp. | reverse complement strand
GTGAAGACCTGGTGCCTCTGGGCCAAGTCAAAGATTTTGCACCGTATGTTGCCAAAATCAAGCAGTCGGGAGCGGACACGGTTGTGACCGGCAATTGGGGTGCTGACTTGACATTACTGGTCAAGGCCATGAATGACGCCGGTTTGAAAATCCCGCTGTACACCTACTACGCGGCTGTCTCTGGCACACCAACGGTGCTGGCGTCTGGCGGCGACATGGATGTGTATCAAATTTCTTACGCGCACTCAAACTACACCGGCACCATGGGCAAGTTGATGGGCGACTACCAAAAAAAGTTTGGTGACGACTTCTACACCTTGTCAATCTACAACGCTCTTGTGATGATGAGCGAGGCTATTGCTAAGGCAAAGTCCACTGAGCCGGTTAGAGTTGCGGCGGCCATGAGCGGCCTGAAGTTCAAGGGCTTTAACGGCGAATCGGAAATGCGTAAATCTGACCACCAGATGCAGCAGGGCCTGTATGTGTCGAAATGGCAAAAAGTTGACGCTAAAAATCCCTACAGTGTCGAAAAAACCGGCTATACCTTTGCGCCAGTCAAATACATTGAGTCGTATGTGGCCAGCACGCCAACAAGCTGCCAGATGAAGGTACCAAGTTAGGTGCTGGGAAATCCTCTGAATGTCAAAGGCTTCGGGCCATGTAGCTGACTGCCCTTTGACGCTTTTTCAAACGCCAGAGAACCCGCCGGGCTCGCTGGCGTTTGTGTTTCGGTGTGCTCAACAACGCCCTTTTTTATTTTTTGCCTGATGCTTGACCTTCTCACCTCGCTAGGGCTTAGCCCTAGCTTCATCGAGTTCTTCACGATCTCGCTTCTAAATGGCCTGAGTTATGGCCTCTTGCTGTTCATGCTCAGCTCCGGCCTCACGCTGATTTTCAGCATGATGGGCGTGCTTAATTTTGCACACGCGTCGTTTTATATGCTGGGCGCTTATGTGGCCTACAGCGTGAGCGCACTGCTTGGTTTTTGGTGGGCGCTGCTGCTGGCTCCTTTGGTGGTGGGCGTACTGGGTGCTGGCTTCGAAAAATTTTGCCTGCGACGTGTTCACAAGTTTGGTCACGTACCCGAGTTACTCATTACTTTTGGCCTTAGCTACATCGTGCTGGAACTGGTGCAGCTGGGCTGGGGGCGTAGCTCGGTAGACTACCGGGTGCCAGCCGCGCTTGAGGGGCCGCTGTTTACTTTGTTTGGCACCCAATTTCCGGTTTATCGTGGCTTCATGATGGCTGTAGCTGTTTTGATGCTGATTTCGGTTTGGCTGCTACTGACTCGAACACGCATTGGCTTGGTGATTCAGGCAGCGCTGACCCACCCCGAAATGGCGCAGTCACTCGGTCACAACGTCCCCCGAGTGTTCATGCTGGTGTTCGGCGGCGGAGCAGCGTTGGCTGGGCTAGCGGGTGTCATCGGTGGTAACGCTTTTGTCACCGAGCCGGGCATGGCGGCTACCGTTGGCTCGGTAATTTTTGTGGTGGTGGTGGTGGGCGGCATGGGCTCGCTGGCAGGGGCTTTTCTAGCGTCACTGCTGATTGGCGTTTTGCAGACGTTTGCTGTGGCGATGGACGTCTCAATGATGTCTGCACTCAACGCTGTTGGCGCAGCTGTTACACCCAACACGTTGGGCTATGCGGTACTTGCGCTCAAAATAAGCCAAGTAGCGCCTATCTTGCCGTATCTTTTTTTAGTGCTGATGCTGGTTTTCCGACCCAAAGGCCTGCTGGGCACCCGGGAGGGTTGACATGACGGGCCACACAACGCTTGACGTGCTGCGTGCACCATTGACAAAGCCGCAGTCCGTGCAGTTCAAGCCATTTAATGTTGGGCGTTTTGTCGTCTGGGGACTTTTTACTTTGTTGCTGGCCGTGGTGCCGCTGGTGTTCACATCCAGTCTGAGTCACACAATCCTTAGCCAGATGGGCGTAGCCATCATCGTGTGCTTGAGTTACAACATTTTGCTGGGCCAAGGCGGCATGCTCAGCTTTGGGCATGCGGTCTACTCTGGAATGGGCTCTTTTTTGGCTATCCACAGCTTGAATGCCGCAAGCGCTGGAGAGTTGCCCATTCCCGTCAGTCTTATCCCCATTGTGGGCGGTTTAGCGAGCACGTTGGTCGCTGTTTTACTGGGCTGGGTCACCACTAAAAAGTCCGGCACCACCTTTGCCATGATTACCCTTGGCATGGGCGAGTTGATTTGGGCTATGTCGTTGATGTTTCCTGAATTTTTTGGCGGTGAGGGCGGTGTTTCTGGCAACCGCGTCACCGGCAGCAAGGTCTGGGGCGTCACTTATGGCCCGCAAATTGAGCTTTACTACCTGATCGCAAGCTACACGCTGGTATGCACTGCGCTGATGTTTGCTTTTACCCGCACACCGCTGGGCCGTATGCTCAACGCCGTGCGCGACAATCCTGAGCGTGTTGAATTCGTGGGCTATGACACCCAAAAAATTCGCTATTTTTCCTTCATTGTGGCGGCTTTTTTTGCAGGAATTTCAGGCGGTCTTGCCGCGTTGAACTTCGAAATCGTCACCTCTGAGGTGGTCAGCGGATACCGCTCCGGTGCTTATTTGTTGTTCACATTTTTGGGCGGCGCCACATTTTTCTTCGGCCCAATTCTGGGCGCCATTTTGATGGTGCTGGCCTTTGTG
>JAYULP010000034.1:0-2665 GCA_043763445.1 Polaromonas sp. | reverse complement strand
CGTCGGCGTTTTCAAAACCCACCGGCCTGGACACCAAAGCACAGCGCTGAGATGACTTCGCCGAGCCGCTTGCCGGTTGCCGCTGCTGTGTTGATAGCGCTTGTGATGCGCCAAGAGCTGATGCTGTTGCTGACCCAGCGCACTGACAATCTGTCCACCCATCCTGGGCAGATCGCGTTGCCCGGTGGGCGCTCGGACGAAGCCGATGCCGATGCTGTAGCCACTGCGTTGCGCGAGGCGCAAGAAGAGATCGCGCTGCCGCGCAGCTATGTTGATGTTTTAGGCCTGTTGCCGACTTATGCCACTGGCACCGGCTTTGTCATCACGCCAGTGGTCGCGCTGGTTCGCACTGGGTTCACGCTTGAGCGCAATCCGGGGGAGGTGGCCGACATCTTCGAGGTACCGATTTCCTATTTGATGAATCCTGCACATCATCGCTGGCATGAGCATACGTCTGAAGGGGTAATGCGGCAGTGGCTGTCGATGCCCTACTTGCACAGCGGGGTTAGGCCGTCCGAGCTTGGACCGCAGGAGCGGTTTATTTGGGGCGCTACGGCTGGCATGTTGCGCAACCTGTACTGTTTTTTAAGCGCTTGAACGATTCAGGTAAAGCCAACTCAAGGCCGACTTGCTGCTTCGCTATGGGTGATATTTCGACGCCCGGCAAGCCAGACGCCGTTATGATTTGGTATGAGTTTTCTTGCTGTGTTGTTTGCGCTTGTCCTTGAGCAAGCCCGCCCGCTGACGCGCGGAAATTGGGTTCATGCCGGTTTCAGGGCGTGGGCGAGATGGAGTCAGCGCACCCTAGACGCTGGCCAAGTTCACCATGGCTGGATTGCGTGGGTGTGTGCCGTTTTTGGACCGGCGTTGCTCACGATGTTGGTGCATTGGATGCTGTGGCAGGTCAGTGTGATTCTGGCTTTTATGTTCAGTGTCTCGATTTTGTATGTCACGCTTGGCTTTCGCCAGTTCAGCCATCACTTCACCGATATTCGTGATGCACTTGAAGGTGGTGATGAGACATCTGCCCGCGATTTGTTGGCACATTGGCGACAGGTCGACGCCAGTGAGCTGCCACGCAGCGAAATTGTCCGCCACGTTATCGAATACTCGGTGCTGGCAGCGCACCGTCATGTTTTCGGGGTGCTGGGGTGGTTTTCAATTCTGGCGGCGCTTGGGCTTGGGCCGGCGGGCGCGGTCATGTATCGAATGAGTGAGTTTGTCTCGCGGTACTGGGTCTACAAGAGCCACTACCCGAATGCTGCCGGGGAGGGAGCCAGTCCGGCATTGCAGGCAGCATCCTTGAGTGCCTGGGGACTGATTGACTACATTCCTGCACGCACCACGGCGCTTGGATTTGCTGTAGTCGGTAGCTTTGAAGATGCCATAGATGCGTGGCGCAGCTATACGCAGCGTTTTTCCACTGATCCGCCCACCACGACCCCAGATCGAAACGATGGTGTGTTGCTAGCGGCCACCTCCGGTGCCATCAACGTTCGCCTTGGTGGTGACGTTCTGCGCCCAATGTTCGTTGGTGGAGTAGCTGTTGTTGCGTCTGGCGCAAGCGATTTACAGACGCCACGCGCCACGCAATCTACAGCTGGGCGTGAGCCTGAGTTAGCGCACTTGCGCAGTGTTGTCGGGCTGGTCTGGCGCTCGGTGGTGCTGTGGATGGTGTTGCTAGCGCTGCTGACGTTAGCCCGGTTATTGGGGTGAAACGCCGAGCGCAGCCTTCCACGCTAAAACCGGTGCTGCGACAGCTCAGCGAATAACTCGCCGTACAAACGATACCGGTTCGCGCTTATCTCGCTGGGATGCCTAGTGGATTTAGTTTGTGCAATGACACCGCAGCCGGGCTCATGCAAATGAGTGCAGTTGTAGAACTTACACTGTTGAGCATGCCGTTGAATGTCCGGCATCAAAGCGCTAAGTTGCATCGGCTCGATGTGATGCAGGCCAAACTCTTGAAACCCAGGCGAGTCAATCAACGCGGTGGTACGCTGTGCATCCACCCAGTACAGCGTGGTGCTAGTCGTCGTGTGTTTGCCCGAGTTGAGCGCCTGCGAAATTTCGGCCGTCAAAACCCTGGCTTGCGGAATCAACAAGTTGGTCAAACTGCTTTTACCGGCTCCGGACGGTCCTAACACCAGTGTTTTTTTACCTTGCAGCAAAGCCAGCAGGGCAGGGGTTTGTGCTGCGTCGTCGTAGCCTTCATGTTTTGGGTTGATCGCCAGCCGGAGCACTTCGTAGCCCATGGATCGGTACGGTGCCAGCTTGGCCCAGGCCCGGGCAAACAGCTCAGCCAAATCACTTTTATTCAACGCAATGATCGCAGTGATACGGGCCGCCTCGGCTGCAATCAGTGCGCGTGTAAGCTGACTTTCTGAAAACTCGGGTTCTGCCGCGATCAAAATGAGAACTTGGTCAATATTGGCAGCAAATGACTTGGTTCGCAGCTCGTCTTGGCGGTATAGCGCGTTTGTACGTTCCTCGATTTTCTCAATAGTGCCTTCATCTCCGGACGCTAGCCACCGTACCCGGTCGCCGACCAGTGCCTGATTTTTTTTGCCGCGTGGGTGGCAAATCAAGCGCTCGCCAGTGTCAGTTTCGACCAACACATGTCGGCCGAAGCCAGCGACAACTAAGCCGTTTTGCGTGCCCGGCA
>JAYULP010000033.1:0-2669 GCA_043763445.1 Polaromonas sp. | reverse complement strand
TAGATTCGATAGTTGAAACTCACATTTTCGAATATCATGGTGAGAAACGGGGAGATCTCTATTTTACAAAAGAAATGTTGTTGGCTGTTGGAGATCGGTATGAGACCGAAATTGCAGCGAACCGCGCAGCAGACGCCAACTTTCGTTGACGGTCACCGTTTGATTATGATTATCTTAAGGAATCCATACAAATATGGACGCTAAAACAGGTCTCTTTTATGCTTTTTCCGCATTGTTATTATTTGCTGCATTTAAAGTGATTACGGCCCGAAATCCAGTTCATGCCGCGTTGTATTTAGTACTTGCTTTTTTTCAAGCAGCTGCAGTTTGGATTTTACTGAAAGCAGAATTCTTAGCGATTGCGTTAGTACTGGTCTATGTTGGTGCCGTAATGGTATTGTTTCTTTTTGTAGTGATGATGTTAGACGTTAACCTCGACAGCGTTCGAAAAGGTTTTTGGCAACACTTTCCGGTTGCAGCAGTTCTAGGTGCCGGGATTGCGCTTGAAATGTCATATGTCTTAATGGGCGGCTTTAGAGAACCCGCGAAGATATTGGTCGAGTCGGGTAGCCAGAGCGCACAGGCGTCCAATACGAAAGAATTAGGAAAACTGCTCTACACCGAGTATCTTTATCCACTCGAAATAGCTGCAGTTCTTTTACTGGTTGCAATCATTGCCGCTATCGCGCTTACGCTGCGGGAGCGGAAAGATTCGAAACATACCAATTCTGCTGATCAGGTTCGTGTGAAAGCAGCTGACCGATTGCAGCTTGTTAAAGTCACAATTGCCTCTGCAAGGTTACCTGCTGGTGACTCATTGCAAATTGGTGAGATTCCTAAATTATGATACTTACCTTAGGACATTTTTTATCGTTAGGTGCAATGTTGTTTGCATTATCGGTAATCGGCATCTTCCTAAATCGTAAAAATTTGATCGTTTTGTTAATGACAATTGAGCTGATGCTGTTGGCTGTAAACATGAACTTTGTTGCGTTTTCATATTTTCTTAATGACATGGCAGGACAAATTTTTGTGTTTTTTATTTTGACAGTTGCAGCGGCGGAGTCAGCGATCGGACTTGCCATTTTAGTACTTTTGTTTCGTAATAAGTCAAATATAAATGTCGATGAACTTAACACACTGCGGGGTTAAGTGATTATGAGCCAAACTCTTTCCACTAGTAGTTTGTTAGTCATTCCCTTTGCGCCGCTTGTGGGATCCTTACTGTCTGGTATTTTTGGTACAGCTTTTGGTGGTAACGTCCTTGGCCGTCGGGCATCGCACTCGTTGGCAATTTTAGGTGTGTTCATTGCGTTTGTTGTATCGGTTGCCGTTTTACGGATCGTTGTATCAGACGGTGCAAGATTTAATGAAAATCTCTACACCTGGATGACTTTGGGCAATCTCAAAATGGAGATCGGGTTTTTAGTTGACGGATTAACTGCAATGATGATGTGTGTAGTTACTTTTGTCTCGCTTATGGTGCACATCTACACCATTGGTTATATGGCTGGTGAAAACGGTTATAACCGTTTTTTTAGTTATATTTCGCTATTTACTTTTGCTATGTTGATACTTGTTATGAGTAATAACTTATTACAGTTATTTTTTGCTTGGGAAACCGTTGGCTTGGTATCGTACTTGCTTATCGGATTTTATTTTAATAAACCAAGCGCAATATTTGCCAATATGAAGGCTTTTTTGGTAAATAGAGTGGGTGATTTCGGTTTCATTTTGGGTATTGGACTCATTGCAGCATACGCTGGCACATTAAATTATACGCAAATTTTTGCGAAAGTAGAAAGCTTTGCGCCGCTGATGTTGCCGGGAACTAATTGGGCACTAGTAACTGTTATTTGTATTTGTCTTTTCATTGGTGCTATGGGGAAATCCGCACAATTTCCACTGCACGTTTGGTTACCTGACTCGATGGAAGGACCTACACCGATTTCCGCACTAATTCACGCGGCCACAATGGTTACTGCAGGTATCTTTATGGTAGCTCGTATGTCGCCGTTGTTTGAACTCAGTGACACAGCATTGAACTTCATAATGATCATTGGAGCGATTACTGCGCTTTTTATGGGAATACTTGGTGTCATCCAAAACGACATTAAACGCGTAGTGGCATATTCGACACTATCGCAACTTGGTTACATGACAGTCGCACTTGGTGCATCCGCATATTCTGCTGCTGTCTTCCATTTGATGACCCATGCCTTTTTTAAGGCGTTGCTATTTTTAGCTGCTGGTTCAGTCATTCTGGGTGTTCATCACAACCAAGACATTCGGTGGATGGGTGGTATTCGGAAATATATGCCGGTGACGTGGATTACGTCACTCCTGGGTTCGTTGGCTTTGATCGGGACGCCATTGTTTGCAGGTTTCTATTCTAAGGACAGTATTATTGAAGCTGTCCATGAGAGCCAACTAGCGGGTGCCGGTTTTGCCTACGGAGCAGTGCTTGCAGGTGTGTTTATTACTGCTTTTTATTCATTTCGGTTGTATTTTTTGGTGTTTCATGGACAGGAGCGATTTGACCAAAATCCTGATGTTGATAGTGGGGATCTTCATCATCAAAGCCAGCCAAATACGGTGGTAGACCATGACATACAAAAATTGAATCTGGTAGACCTAGTGAAGCCGCATGAGTCGCCTTGGGTGGTTAC
>JAYULP010000032.1:0-2669 GCA_043763445.1 Polaromonas sp. | reverse complement strand
CCATCGTCGGTGCGCCGCTCAGTGCCAATCCAAACAAGCCCACAACCAAGCCGACCATCGGGCCAGACATGTGGCCAGCGCGCTGGACAGCAGTAGCTGACAGAGCGTAAAAAATCAGCGACACACAGGCGATTTGCGTCAACGCTGGCGTAGTTTCATGTGAGAGCTGCGCTAGCCCTAAGCAGGCAATCAAGGCCAACAAGCTGGCATCGGCCATTGCCCGCGCGTAATCGACGGGCGCAGCCTCGCCGCCGAAAGCAAACGCCACCGGTTGGGCGCGCGGGCTGCATGCCAGGCAGTAAGTGCCGTACCAGCTAGCCAGCAGTGTCAAGGCCAGCAGCAGCACAAATGGCAGTCGTGCGGCAACGGCAACGTCGAGAAACGGCAGACACTTGATAAACAGCGCGCCCAGCCAATAGGGCATCAAGGCATCAAAGCCATTGGTTTGGCCCAGCAACTGCGGCTGCAGCCAGTTACCTAATGGCCCGGCAAGTTCGCGCATCACGCCAAAGCCGGCAATATCCTCATTTTTCCACGGGCCACGGCCAAAAAAGCCAGGCAGTACGTAAGCAGCGCAGAACAGCAGCAAAGCAAGTCGGGGCAGCCGACGCACAGCCGATTGGGCAATCAGGGCGGGGGAGGGTTGGTTCAAAACGGGGACTGCAGAAAAAAGAAAAATTGGGCGAAAAAAAAGCAGCCTGTAGTAAGGCTGCTTGTTGGATGTCGAGTCCGACTTGGAGAGCAACTACTCTGCAATGGCTGCCGGAGCAGTTTCTTTTGCAGCAGTTGTTTTGCCAAATCGGTTGCGAAAGCGTTCGACACGGCCGCCCATGTTGTCTACCGACTTTTGCGTGCCTGTGTAGAACGGATGTGACTCGCTAGAGGTGTCTAGTTTGTACAAAGGCAACTCGCGGCCGTCGTCCATTTTCACCATTTCTTTGGTGTTCACGCATGAACGGGTCACAAACTTGAAGTTGTTAGACAAGTCTACAAAACAAACTTCGCGGTAGTTGGGGTGAATGCCAGCTTTCATTACTGTTCCTTAACTCTTCAACTTATTCGTGTCGGTAGCCACTTAAAACCATTTCAAGCACTTTCCGTGAAGCCTTTGATTATCGCATTAAATCAAAAACTAGTTACATCTTGCTTCGGCTGAATTAGCCACCGCGCCGCATCATGTCAAAAAATTCATGGTTGTTTTTTGTCGCCTTCATGTTTTTAAGCATCAGCTCCATCGACTCAATTTCGTCCATGTTGTACATGAATTGGCGCAAAATTCGGGATTTTTGCAAAATTTCTGGGGCCAGCAGCAGCTCTTCCTTGCGCGTGCCGCTGCGGTTCAGGTGAATGGCGGGGAACACCCGCTTTTCATAAAGGCGGCGGTCCAAGTGAATTTCACAATTACCGGTGCCTTTGAATTCTTCAAAAATCACCTCGTCCATGCGGCTGCCGGTATCAATCAGGGCAGTGCCGATAATCGTCAGGCTACCGCCTTCTTCAATTTTGCGTGCTGCACCGAAAAAACGCTTGGGGCGCTGCAGCGCGTTGGCGTCCACGCCGCCGCTTAGCACTTTGCCAGACGATGGCAACACGTTGTTGTAAGCGCGGGCTAGCCGGGTGATTGAGTCCAGCAAAATCACGACATCTTTGCCCAGCTCGACCAAGCGCTTGGCGCGCTCAATTACCATTTCTGCTACGTGCACATGGCGCGCAGCGGGCTCGTCAAATGTGGACGAAATTACTTCGCCGCGCACACTGCGCTGCATTTCAGTGACCTCTTCTGGGCGCTCGTCAACCAGCAGCACCATCATGACGACTTCGGGGTGGTTGGCGGTGATGGCGTGAGCGATGTTTTGCATCATCACGGTTTTGCCGGATTTTGGCGGAGCCACCAGCAGTGCGCGCTGACCTTTGCCGATTGGCGCGATGATGTCAATGATCCGACTGGTAAGGTTTTCCTCGCCTTTGATGTCGCGCTCTAGCTTGAACTGCTCACGGGGAAACAGCGGCGTCAGGTTCTCGAACATCACCTTGTGCTTGTTGGCTTCGGGCGCGCCGTCATTGACTTTGTCGAGCTTGTTTAACGCAAAGTAGCGCTCGCCGTCTTTGGGCGTGCGAACCTCACCTTCGATCATGTCGCCAGTGTGCAAATTGAAGCGACGAATCTGACTTGGGCTGATGTAGATGTCGTCGGTCGATGCGGTGTAGCTAGAGTCAGGTGCGCGCAAAAACCCAAAACCGTCGGGTAGCACTTCCAGCACGCCGTCGGCAATGATGGTTTCGCCGGTTTTGGAGCGCTTTTTGATGATAGAAAACATCAGCTCTTGCTTGCGCATACGGCCGACATTTTCAATCTCAAGGGCTTCTGCCTGCTTGAGGACTTCAGACACATGCAGTGCCTTGAGTTCGTTTAAATGCATGGGTTGAGCCTGCTAGGTACGATCCCTGACGGGAAGCGATTAAGAAAAAAAAGAAGCCGAAAAAGGGGTGTGGTTTGCAATAAAGCCGTGGAATAAGGCTTTTGAACCGGTGTGTGCGCAAATCAAACCAATTGCGCCGAAGGTCGCAGCGGCTGAAAAGCTTTGCTAATTAAATTATGACAGCAAATGAATGCTGAGAGTTTGCGGCGTAAGGGTCGCTGCAAAGGCATAAGAACAACGCAGAAACAA
>JAYULP010000031.1:0-2682 GCA_043763445.1 Polaromonas sp. | reverse complement strand
GCACTTCGCCAGCTAAAGGCACCGGCACTGAGCGCTCGCCAAGGCGAAGCACGTCGGGCGCACCAAATGATGTGATTTCGATAACTTTCACTAGTTTTTCACCCAAACAAGCTATAAGCCCGCAAATTTACTGCATGGACAGCTACTTATTTGATAGTAGAAATTAATTTCGGTCCTGATCGTAGCTTGGCGCTGGGCGGTCCAGCAGAGCCTTCATTGACAGCTTGACACGACCTTTTTCGTCGGTTTCCATGACTTTGACTTTGACTATCTGACCTTCTTTTAAATAGTCAGTGACTTTTTCTACCCGCTCATGAGCTATCTGGCTGATGTGCAGCAGGCCGTCTTTCCCGGGCAGCAAGTTGATCAAGGCACCGAAGTCGAGAATTTTGGTCACCGGACCTTCGTAGACCTTGCCCACCTCTAGCTCAGCGGTGATCTCGGCGATACGGCGCTTGGCTTCGTCTGCCTTGGCGCTGTCGTTTGACGCGATGGTGATAGTGCCGTCTTCTTCAATATTGATCTGCGTGCCGGTTTCTTCGGTCAATGCACGAATCACCGCGCCGCCTTTACCGATGACGTCGCGGATTTTGTCCGGATTGATCTTCATCACATACAGTCGCGGTGCGAAATCAGACACCTCGGTTTTAGCGGCGCCCATGGCCTCTTGCATTTTGCTGAGTATGTGCATACGGGCTTCTTTGGCCTGCGCCAACGCGACCTGCATGATTTCTTTGGTAATGCCCTGGATTTTGATGTCCATCTGCAGCGCGGTGATGCCGAACGTAGTGCCTGCAACCTTGAAGTCCATATCGCCCAAATGGTCTTCATCGCCCAAGATGTCGGTCAGCACTGCAAAGCGATTGTCATCCTTGATCAGGCCCATCGCGATACCGGCGACGTGCGCCTTCATTGGCACGCCAGCGTCCATCAACGCAAGGCAGCCGCCGCAAACCGAAGCCATCGACGATGAGCCGTTGGACTCGGTGATCTCGCTGACCACCCGCATGGTGTAGGGGAACTCTTCCTTGGAAGGCAGCGCAGCAATCAGTGCGCGCTTGGCAAGTCGGCCGTGGCCGATTTCGCGGCGTTTGGGCGAGCCAACGCGCCCAGTCTCGCCAGTGGCGAACGGAGGCATGTTGTAGTGCAGCATGAAGCGGTCTTCGTAGTCGCCGCTGAGCGCATCAATGCGCTGCGCATCACGCTCTGTGCCCAGCGTAGTCACCACCAGCGCTTGTGTTTCACCCCGGGTAAACAGGGCCGAACCATGGGTGCGTGGCAACACACTGCTTCTGATTTCAATGGCGCGCACCGTGCGGGTGTCGCGGCCGTCGATGCGCGGCTCACCGGCAAGGATTTGGCTCCGCACGATTTTCGCTTCGATGTCAAACAACATGCCTTCGACCGCCACACCGTCAAACACAGTGCCGTCGGCCTTTAGGGCCGCCATGACTTCAGACGTAACTGCACGGCATGCTTGGGTACGAGCTTGCTTTGCGCGGATTTGGTAGGCGGCTTCCAGTTTGGTGCCAGCCAACTCGCCCACGCGGGCAATCAACGCTTCGTTTTTAGCAGGTGCTTGCCACGCCCACATCGGCTTGCCGGCGTCCCGCACAAGCTCATGGATGGCATTGATGGCGATGTTGCCCTGCTCGTGGCCGTAGACAATAGCGCCCAGCATGATTTCTTCGGACAGCTGACTGGCTTCAGACTCCACCATCAGCACAGCGGCTTCAGTGCCGGCGACAACCAAGTCCATTTTGGAATTGATTAGCTGAGTTTTACCCGGGTTCAGAAAGTACTGTCCGTCGATGTAAGCCACGCGGGCCGCACCAATCGGGCCGTTGAACGGGATGCCGGAGATCGCCAGCGCGGCGCTAGCGGCGATTAATGCGGGAATGTCGCCTTCGACTTCAGGGTTCAGTGACACCACATGGATAACAACTTGAACTTCGTTGAAAAAGCCTTCCGGGAACAAGGGGCGAATTGGACGATCAATCAGGCGGGACGTCAGTGTTTCGAGCTCGCTGGGGCGGCCTTCGCGCTTGAAAAAGCTGCCAGGGATGCGGCCAGCGGCGTAGGTTTTTTCAAGATAGTCAACTGTCAAGGGAAAGAAGTCCTGACCGGGTTTGGCATCGGTTTTGGCAACCACAGTCGCCAGCACCACGGTGCCGTCCATGTCGACCAACACCGCACCGCTGGCCTGACGCGCGATTTCACCGGTCTCCATCGTGACCGTGTGCTGGCCCCATTGGAATGTTTTACTGACTTTATTGAACATACTCATGTTTACTCTGCCTTTTAAGTACTGGCGCATGAGGCTGCGCACGGGGCCCGAAGGGCTAGCAACTGCGAGACGATGCCATTCCACAAAACAGCCTGGAAGCGAGATGACGCCTCAGGCTTTTCTTGTGGAATGACACAGCGCGTATCGGTTTTGCCTTGCTCCGAAGTAAAAAATGCCTGAGTCAGACAAGCTAACTCAGGCACTTCATCAACATCTAACGCTTACTTGCGCAGGCCAAGCTTGGCAATCAATGCCACATAGCGAGCAGCGTCCCTGGACTTGAGGTAGTCCAGCAGCTTGCGCCGACGGCTAACCATGCGAAGCAGGCCACGGCGGCCGTGGTGGTCTTTTGCGTGAGTTTTGAAGTGGGGCATCAATTCATTGATGCGGCCGGT
>JAYULP010000030.1:0-2683 GCA_043763445.1 Polaromonas sp. | reverse complement strand
TCAGCCTTCGCAGCGATTGCTTGTGCGCTGGTGATGAACCGGTTTTCTTCCATTCGCTCAATGATGTAGAGCTGCCTTGCACGCGCGCGTTTCGGATTGGCAATTGGGTTGTAAGTCGAGGGCGCCTTGGGCAGTCCCGCCAGCATAGCGGCCTGGGCGATGGTGATGTCCTTGAGTGGCCGGCCAAAATAGGTCTCTGAGGCAGTCGCAAAGCCGTAAGCGCGGTTGCCCAGAAAGATCTGGTTCATGTAAATTTCGAGAATTTGGTTCTTCGTCAGCGAGTGTTCCAGCTTGAAGGTCAACAAAATCTCATAAATTTTGCGGATGTAGCTTTTTTCAGCTGAGAGGTAAACGTTACGCGCAACTTGCATCGTGATGGTGGACGCTCCCTGACTTTTGGCTCGCCCGACGTTAGCCAAGCCCGCCCGAACAACACCCAAATAGTCGACGCCGCCATGCTGGAAAAAGCGCGCATCCTCAATGGCAAGAACAGCATCTTTCATGATTTGCGGAATGTCCTGAATTGGCGTTAAGTTTCGCCGTTCCTCGCCGAACTCTCCAATCAACACCGCGTCTGACGAAAAAATTCGCAGCGGCAGCTTAGGTCTGTAGTCCGATAGATCAGAAACATCCGGCAAATTTGGGTAAGCTACCGCCAGCGCAACAGCAATGAAAATACTCACGCTGGCCACTAACGCTGCTGACAAACCAGCCGTCCAAAGCAATGTCTTTGTCAGCGCTGTGGCCCACACTGGTGCTGCGCCGTGAGGTGGCTTGTTGCTCGATGGCGGTTTTAAGGTCGGTGTCATTTGGGCAGTCTTGATAGCGTCAGCGCATCATAAATCGTCGCCCTTACCGCGCACAGGGGACTGCACACTAGAGATTTATCCACATTACGCCGTCTACTTTTGACAACGTTATGTCGTCAAAAGGCGGGAAAAATCCTTACAACACAAGGAGCTTACTGCTACTATTCCACCGGCTCATTAAGTCTTTTCCGCTGCACTGCAGCTAATCAACTGGGGACCGCCTTGAACGTTTTGGGGTCGTTATTCAATCGTCGTCACTCCGCATTGCTCGGACTGGATATTTCTTCGTCCAGCGTCAAATTGGTCGAGCTCAGTCGAGACAAAGCCGGTAATTTGGTGTTGGATTGCTGCGCTATTGAGCCGCTTGAGCGTGGCTGGATTACCGATGGCAATGTTGAAAAATTCGATGAAGTTGCCGACGCTGTGCGGCGGCTGGTGAAAAAAAGCGGTACCCGAACCAAAAACGTAGCGATGGCACTGCCCGCTTCTGCTGTTATCACAAAAAAAATCATTCTTCCAGGTGGCCTCAGCGATGCCGAGCTTGAAATTCAGGTTGAGTCTGAAGCCAACCAATACATACCGTTTTCGCTCGACGAAGTAAGTCTTGACTTCTGCGTTATAGGCCCGAGCGCAGCGTCAGCTGGCGATGTAGAGGTGCTAATTGCTGCGTCTCGCAAAGAAAAAGTTCAGGATCGTCAAGGCCTGGCAGAGGCGGCTGGACTAAAACCTATTGTTGTTGATGTGGAGTCTTATGCGTCCCGTCTAGCCGCAGCGCGGCTGATTGAAAAGCTGCCGGATCGCGGTGTCGACACGATGGTGGCGCTTTTTGAGGTGGGCGCGCTGACAACCAGCGTACAGGTAATTCAAAACGACGATGTGGTGTACGAGCGGGAGCAAGCGTTCGGTGGTGCCCAGTTGACTCAGCTGATCGTTAGGCAATATGGCTTTTCGCCCGAGGAAGCAGAAAATAAAAAACGTAATGGTGACCTGCCCAATGATTACGAGGCGGGTGTGTTGAAGCCTTTTGTAGAGACTTTGGCCCAAGAAATAGGTCGTGCATTGCAGTTCTTTTTTACCAGCACGCCACACAACCGTGTGGATTACGTTTTATTGGCTGGTGGCTCATCGGCTCTGCCGGGGTTGACCGAAGCTGTAACCCAGCAAACCTCGTTCGCCTGTATCTTGGCCAATCCCTTCGAGGGGATGGAACTGGGCGCTAATGTTCGTGAAAATAAAATGATGCGCGAGGCCTCTTCGTACCTGACGTCTTGCGGTTTGGCTCTGCGGAGATTTCTGCAATGATCATCATTAACCTATTGCCGCACCGTGAAGCTTCACGCAAGCGGCGCCAAGACGCTTTTTATGCCACGCTTGGGTTGGCAGCACTCGTTGGCGTGCTTATTAGCGTGTTCATTTACCTGTGGTACAGCGCCAAAATTGAGACACAAAATCAAACAAATACATATTTAAGCGTCGAAATTTCGCGGCTAGAGGCGCAAATTAAAGACATCACGACGTTGCAGGCCGAGATAGCGTCACTACGCGCTAGAAAAACTGCAGTCGAGGATCTGCAGGGTGACCGCAACTTACCGGTCGAGTTGTTGACCGAACTTGTTAAACAGCTGCCCGACGGCGTTTTTATCAACAGCATGAAGCAGGACAACCAAAACATCCTGATCACCGGCGTTGCCCAGTCCAATGAGCGTGTCTCAGAACTACTGCGCAATATCGGCGGCAACAGCGCTTCACTCACCAAGCCCGATCTTGTTGAAATAACGGCAACAACAGTGTCTTTAACGCCACGCGACCAGCGACGCGTTTCTAATTTTTCAATGCGTATTGGACTGGTGAGGGCGGTCAGTGCAAAAAACGTC